>JAYRVK010001206.1:0-8648 GCA_041918555.1 Sandaracinaceae bacterium | reverse complement strand
GCACGCTCTTCCTCGACGAGCTCGGCGAGCTGCCGATGCCGCTCCAGGCCAAGCTGCTGCGCGCGGTCGAGGACGGCGAGGTCCTGCCCGTCGGGAGCAACGCCGCCCCCGAGACCGTCGACGTGCGGCTCCTCGCCGCGACGAACCGCGACCTGCCCGCGATGGCCAAGCGCGGGCAGTTCCGCGAGGACCTCTACTACCGGCTCGGCGTCGTGACGATGGAGCTCCCGCCGCTCCGATCGTACAAGCAAGACAACTTGCACATCCTCGCCGCGGTGTTCCTCAAGCAGGCGTGCGAGCGGCACGGCCGGGACGTGCGCGCGATCGGCCCCGACGCGATGGCCGCGCTCCACGCGTACGACTTCCCGGGCAACGTCCGCGAGCTGAAGAACGCGATCGAGCACGCGGTGATCATGGCGAGCGGCAGCTCGGTCGAGCGCGCCGATCTCCCCAAGCCGATCGCCGCGATGGCGCCTCGCCCGCCCGAGCCCGTGACGGCGCGGCCCACGCTCGCGGAGCGGCGCGAGGGCTGGCTCGCGCCGCTCGAGCGGCAGTGGCTCGTGGCGCTCCTCGAGGAGCACCGCGACAACGTCCGCGCCGCCGCGAAGGAGGCGGGCGTCTCGCCCGTGACCCTCTACGCGCTCCTCGAGAAGCGCGGCCTCGGCCGCTCACGTCGCTGAACGGAACGGATGCGCGGTGCTCCGGGCCCCCTCGGGGTGCTCCTCGCGCTCGGCCTCTTGCTCGTCGCGAACCGTCTTGGCGAGGCTGAAGCACGAGCCGATCACGAAGAGCAGCCCCATCCCCAGGAACCCCTTGGTCCACAGGTCGACCGGCAGGTAGAGCACGCCGAGCGCGGTGATCGTGGTCGAGACCACGAAGGACGCCCAGACCTGGAACTTCCACGCCGCGGTGCTCGTGCTCTTGTTCTTTCGCATGCTCGATGACCTCCCGCGGGTCCTCTCGGCAACTCGCGGTCCACCGCGTCGCGGCCGTCTCCGGAGGGCCCCCGATCCCGCGGCGGGCACGGGATGTCCGCGGGCCGTGCACCGGGTGCACGGCTCGACACCTGAACGCCCGTGGATAGATCCTCGCTACGATGAGGTCCTTCGCCGCGCCCCTGCTCGCGCTCCTCCTCCTCGCGGTCCCCGCGACCGCGCAGGCGCCGCGGCACCCGCGCGTGATGATCACCCTCGAGCGCGGGCCGCTCCCCGCCCGCGTCCTCGAGCGCGCCTGGCCGGGGCGGGCGTTCGCTCGCTGCGAGGCGGAGGCGATCGAGGACGTGGTCCACCTCCACGTGCGGATCGATCCCGACACCACGGTCTCGATCGAGCACGGGCTCCTCGAGGGCGATCTCGGCCCTGCGGAGCGCTGCGTGATCGCGGTGCTCGTCGCGGCGCGCTTGCCCCCGGAGACCGAGCCGACGCACGCGTCGGTGACGGTGTTCTTCCGGCCGGCGATGGCGCGCGACGCTCAGGCCTCGCGCCCGAGGCAGTCGAGCAGCGCGGCGCCGAGGGCGGAGTACTCGTCGGCCGCGTTGTAGAGGTGCGCGCTGACGCGCACGAGGCGCGCCGGCGGCGCGGGCCACGGGACGATCGGCACCTCGATGCGGTGCCGGTCGAAGAGCGCGCGCTGGAGCGCGTTCGCGTGGAGCAGGCTGTGGGCCGCGCCCGCGCGCGGCTCGGGCGGGAGCGGGACCGCGGCGAGCGAGCCGATCATCGACTCGGGCGCGGGCGGCGCGACGTCGAGCGCGCGCGCGAGCCGGGCGCGGCCCTCGAGCGCGAGCGCCCGGTTCCGCGCGCGGATCGCCGGCCAGCCGCCGTGCCCCTCGAGCCAGCGCAGCGCGACCGGGACGCAGAGCCAGGGCGTCGGGTCGTCGGTGCCCGTCCAGTCGAACTCGGCGTGGAACCGGCTCGGCGCCCCGCCCTGATCGTAGCCGTGCGAGATCACCGAAGGATGCAACCCTTCTTGACGATCGGCGCGCGCCCACAGCATCGCCGCGCCCTTGGGGGCGCAGGTCCACTTGTGGAAGTTCGCGGTGTAGTAGGCCGCGCCGATCGCCGCGACGTCGAGGGCGACCATCCCGGGCGCGTGCGCGCCGTCGACCATCGTGTCGACGCCGCGCTCGGCGAGGGCGCGCACGACGTCGGCGATCGGGAAGACGAGCCCGGTCGGGCTCGTGACGTGATCGATCAGCGCGAAGCGGGTGCGCTCGGAGACCGCGGCGAGGATCGCCTCGACGACCTCCGCCTGGGACGCGAGGGGGAAGGGCACCCTCGCGATCACGACGCGCGCGCCGGCCCGCGCCGCGACGTGCTCGACCGCGTTCTGGCACGCGTGGTAGCCGTGGTCGGTCACGAGGAGCTCGTCGCCGGGCGCGAGCCGGAGCGAGCGGAGCACGGCGTTGACGCCGCTCGTCGCGTTGCGCACGAACGCGAGGTCCTCGGGCCGCGCGCCGACGAACGCGGCGGCCTCGCGCCGCGCCGCGTCGTGGAGCTCGGGCAGCTCGCGGAGGAAGAAGCGCACCGGCTCTCGCTCGAGGCGCGCCCGCAAGTCGGTCTGCGCATCGAGCACGGCGCGCGGGCACGCGCCGAACGAGCCGTGGTTGAGGAAGACGATCTCGGGATCGAGGGTCCAGTGCTCGCGCATGGCGGGGAGCCTACCTCCGCACGCGCGCCATCATCAGGTCGTCTACGAGCGCTCCGTCGCGGAAGCACGCGAGCGCCCGGCGGCCCTCGTGGGCGAAGCCCGCGGCCTCGTAGAGGCGCACCGCGCGGGGGTTGTCCGCGAAGACCTCGAGCTCGATCCGCTCGAGCCCGAGGCGATCGCCCGTCGCGAGGAGCTCGGCCATCAGCCGGGTGCCGACGCCGCGGCCCTGGTGCGCCGGCGCGACGTGCATGCCGAGCGTCGCCACGTGCCGGCGGCGCAGGACCGAGGAGAGGACGAGCCCGCCGCCCGCCGCGAGCTCGCCGTCGACGACCGCGGCGACGGACACGACCTGCCGCGGGTCGCTCTCGGCCAGCCGCTTCTCCCAGACCTCCGCGCGCTGATGCGGGAGCTGGAGGGTGCCCCACACGACGGCCTCGCTCGAAAGGGCGAGGGCCCACGCGGGGCCGTCCTCGGGCACGATCGCGCGGAAGTCGACGCGCTCGGGGGGCGGGCGGCGCGGCGGCGCGGCGGGCGGGCCCGCGATCGCGCTCCCCGCGGCGGTCCCCGGGCGAGCTCTCCCGAGGCCGACCTCGTCGGCGAACGAGGCGTCGCGCAGGACGGCGTGGGCCATCGTCGTCTCGACGGCGAAGCCGTGCTGCGCGTAGACCCCCGGGATCCGCGGGTGGCCGGCCGGGGCGCGGAGCTCGAGGCGCGCGAGCTGGAGCCAACGATCCGAGACGTCGACGATCGCGCCGAGCGCCGCGCCGATCGCGTCGTCGCGCCCCGACCAGGGCGCGAGGAGCTCGACGACGCCCACGTGGCTGCGCCGCCGCCGCGAGATCGTCGAGACCTTGGCGGCGCACGCGATCGCGCCGCGCTCGCGCACGGCGATCGTGACCTGCCGGTTCGCGTCCGGCTCGCCGAGCCACGCCTCCCACACCGAGCGCGGATCGGTCACGAGGTGATCGCCATGGCGCGCCACGTCGGCCCGCTGCGCGAACGCGGTGAGCGCTCCGAGGTCCGGCCGGCCGAGGGGGGCGAGGTCCATCGCCCGTGGCCATAGCAAAGGAAGGGGGCTCGCTCCAAACGCCTCGTGGCGCGCGCGCGCTGGAGCTACGCGATCGCCTCGACGAGCGACTACCCCGCGATCACGGGGAGCCCTGCGCGCTCGCGGGGACGAAGTCGGCGTCGTAGATGTCGAGCTCCTTCTTGAGCTTCTCCGGCATCCAGTCGTCGTCCTCGCGCGGCGGCCCGAGCTCGAGCGGCTTGCCGTCGTAGGTCATCCGCCTGCCGGGCCACACGTACGCCTCGATCAGGTAGGGCAGGAGCGCGACGCGGTTCAGGTTCGGGTGCACGTGCGGCGCGAGCTCCTCCTCGTGCGCCTCGCGCAAGAGGCTCCAGTGCAGCCCCGGCCTCATGTGGTGCATCCCGTGGAAGCCGTTGTTGAAGGTGAACCAGTTGATGAGGCGGCCCGTGAAGTTCCGACTGTGATCGTAGGGGTGCTCGCCGTCGCAGCCGTCGTGCTGGACGAAGTTGATGCCCATGATCCCCCACGCCGCGTACTGGTGCGGGATCACCACGAACACGATGAACTTCAGCGGCAGGAAGCCGAAGAGCTTGACCGGATCGAGCACCGCGAGCGCGATCAGGAACGACAGATAGGCGACGAGCTCGATCAGGAACTGGCGGTACCAGCGCGGGTTCGTGCGCCGCATCGCCTTCGCGAAGCGCGCGTTGTCGCGGAAGATCGGCGGGCCCACCACGAAGGAGAAGAAGAGCTGGTTCAGGAGGTTCCAGCGGAAGCGCATCTTGTCGGTGCGCATCCGGTCCTTGGTCCGCTGCGTGTACCTGTGGTGGCTCAGGTTGTGGCCCGGCACGTACATGCTGACGGGGTGTCCGTAGCCGTTCGTCAGCAGCACCTGGAAGACGCTGTTGAGGAAGCGGCTCTTGAAGACCGGGCAGTGCACCGTGTTGTGCGTCGCCACCGCGATGAAGAACGCGAGGAGGCACAGCGGGACGAAGAAGACGATCCAGCCCCACCAAGGGAGCTCGAGCACGTAGGCCGCGGTGAGCAGCGCGTAGTAGCTCAGGACGAACGCGATCGTGCGGAGGTCGGCGGTGTGTCTCAGCATGGGAGCTCGGCCTCGAGGCCGCGGGGAGTGTTAACTCCCCGCGGCGCCGCGGTCCACGTCACCGGGTGAGCGTGCTCCCGAGGAGGATCCCGGCGGCGACGTAGGTCCCCGTGCTGGAGTCGGGCAGGATGTCGTGGGTGAGCGCGTGCTCGTAGGGCACCGTCTGGAGCTCGAGCACGCGGGTCTCGCCGAGGAGATCGCCCGGCGCGAGCGCGGCGAGCGGTCGGCCGTCGCCGCTCGGGTGCGGGCCGCTCACCTCGAAGGTGCGGCCGGTCTCGAGAAGCAAGCGGACGACCGCGTGATCCACGACCGGCGTCGAGGCGACGCGGATCAGCGGGCGCGCCACGAGCGCGCCCTCGTGCATCGTGTAGACGAGATCGCCCACCGCGAGCTCGGCGATCGGGCGCTCGCCCTCGGGCGTGAGGATCGGGGTGTCGGGCGAGGCGCACACCGAGCCCCACGCGCACGTGAAGTCGGTCGGCGTGCAGAGGCCGGGGGGAGCGCCGCCCCCCGCGGTGGGCGCGTTGCAGCGCGGGCGCGCGGGGTCCGTGCAGTCCCCATCGACCGAGCACCGCGTGGTGCACAGGCAGTTCTGCGCGGGCCCGCCCGCCGGGCAGCAGAGGCACGAGAGCGCGGAGTCGGTGCACGCGCCGACGGTCATGCCCTCGCACAGGATGCCCGCGTCGACGTCTCCCGCGTCGGTGCCACCGCCCGAGTCGGTGCCACCGCCCGCGTCGGCGCCTCCGCCGCCCGCGTCGGCGCCCCCGCCGGAGTCCATCCCCACGCCGGCGTCGGAGGTCGATCCCCCTCCGCAGCCGGCGAGAACCACGAGCATCGCGAAGCGGACACGCATGAGTCGACCCTCCCGGCGCCATTCTGCGCGCCGGACCGGGGGCGTGGTCAACTCCGCGCCGATCAGGGCGCGAGCGTGCTGCCGACGAGGACGCCCGCCGCCACGTACGTGCCCGTGTCCGAGTCGGGCAAGACGTCGTGCGTGTGTGCATGCGCGTACGGGATCGTCTCGACGAGCTCTACGAGCACTCCGTCGAGCGAATCGCCGGGCGCGAGGTCGTCGAAGCGCCGGCCGTCGGCGGTCGGGTGCGGCCCGCTGATCTCGAGGACGCGTCCGCTCGCGAGCACCGCCCGCACGACCGCGTGCTCGACGACCGGGGTGCGGTGCACGCGCACGAGGGGCCGCGCGACGAGCTGGCCCTCGTGCATCGTGTAGACGAGGTCGCCGACCTCGAGCTCGGCGATCGGGCGCTCGCCGCTCGGCGTGAGGACGGGGGTGTCCGGCGAGGCGCAGATCGCGCCCCAGCGGCAGATGAACGCGGCGTCGGTGCAGATGCCCATCCCGCCGGGCCCGGGGCCCATCGGCCGGTTGCAGATCGGGCGCGCCGGGTCGGTGCAGTCGGCGTCGACAGCGCACGGGGTGGTGCAGAGGTGGTTCTCGAGGGGGCCGCCGAACGGGCAGCTCAGGCACATCAGCGCGCCGTCGGCGCAGTACCCGGAGACCCGCGCGCCGCACGGCACGCCCGCGTCGGTGTCGCCCGCGTCGCGGCCGCTGCCCGCGTCGGTGCCGCCCGCGTCGGTGCCGCCCGCGTCGGTGCCGCCCGCGTCGGTGCCGCTGCCCGCGTCGGTGCCGCCGGCGTCGGTGCCGCCCGCGTCGGAGCCGCTGCCCGCGTCGGTGCTGCCGCCCGCGTCGGGGTCGCCGCCCGCGTCGAAGCCCGGGCCGGCGTCGAGGTCCGGGCCCGCGTCGTCGCCGCCGCCGCCGTCGGTCGGGGATCCCGCGTCCTGGCCGCCCCCGCCGTCGCCGCTCGCCGCGTCGAGCCCGGCACCGGCGTCGCCGCCGGTGCCGCCGTCGCTGCCGGTTCCGTCGCCGCACCCGGCGAGCGCGAGGAGCATCGTGAAGAGCGCGAATCGAGCGGTCATGGCCAACCTCCGGCCCGATCGTAGCGGATGCGCCATACTCCGCGCATGCTCGTGCGCGCGGGGCTCGGGATCGCGCTCGTGGTGGGCCTCACGAGCTGTCGCGAGATCGCGCACGACCCCGCCGCGCGGCACGCCGCGCCGGTCGTGGCCCCCGAGCCCGACGCCTCGTTCGACGAGGACGCCGCGGCCCCGCCGGCCGACGCGATCCCGGCGTGGGCGCGCGAGGACGCGCCGCCTCCGGCGTTCCCCCCGCCGGCTCCGCGCTGAACCGGGCGGGGCGAGGGCACCGAAGGCCTCTACCCCAGCGCCGCGAGGGCCTCCGCGATGCCGGTCTCGCGCTCGACGCGGCGGCGCACCGCGCGGGCGAGGAGCGCGGGATCGCCGACCACGTGGACGCGGCGGCGCGCGCGCGTGATCGCGGTGTAGACGACCTCGCGCGTGAGCAGGCGCGGGTGGTCCAGGTCCGGGAGCAGCAGCGCGACCTCGTCGTGCTCGGAGCCCTGGGCCTTGTGGACGGTGGTCGCCCACGCGAGCTCGAGCAGGGGGCGGATCGCGTCGAGCGCGTGGGCGGCGAAGTGAGCCTCGCGCCGGAACACCGCACAGAGCCGCGGCGCGGCACCCGGCGCCGACGCGACCCACACGAGGATCCCGCGGTCCCCGTTGAAGAGCCCGCGCTCGTAGTCGTTGCGCCCGACGATCACCGGCTCGCCGGCGACCCAGCGCGGCTCGCTCCCCGCGATCTCGCGATGCGCCCAGGCGTTGACCGCCTCGACGCTCGTCGGGCGCCAGCCGTGCCGCGTGACGCACAGGAGCGCGCGCGCCTCGGCCCGCTCGAAGAGCGCGCCGAGCAGGTCGGGGGCGTCCCACGCCCCGCCCTCGCGCACGAACGTTCGGCGGGCCGCGTCACCGAGGCGCGCGCGTGCGATCCACGATCGCAAGAAATCTTGACGCCCCCCCGCGTCCACCGCGTGCAGGAACGCCCCGGGCCCTTCGACGCGATCGGGCCACGCGCCGGCGTTCACGGCGGCGGCGACCGTCAGGACGTGGGAGCCCTCGGGGCGCGAAGGGTCCACGCGGTGGCTCTTCGTCAGCCGCACCGTCGGCACGTGGTCCGCGAGGTCGCGGAACACCGCGCCGGCCGCGACCGACGGGAGCTGCTCCGCGTCGCCGAGGATCACCAGGCGCGCGTCGGGCCGCAGGGCCGCCACCACCCGCTCCATCAAGAACACGTCGATCATCGAGCCCTCGTCGAGGACCACGAGGCGCTCGGCGAGGGGGCTCCCCTCGTGGTGCCGGAACCGCCGCGCGGCCGGCGACCACCCGAGCAACCGGTGCAGGGTGCGGGGCCGCGGGAGCGCGGCGAGGAGGGCGGCGTCGACCTCGAGCGGCTCGCGGATCGCGCCCAGGGCCGCCTCGATCGACGCGCGCATCCGGTCGGCGGCCTTGCCCGTCGGCGCGGCGAGCGCGATCGCGGCGGGGTCGACGTCGCCGCGGGCCATCGCCGCGCGGAGCAGCGTCACCACGATCGACGTCTTGCCGGTGCCCGGCCCGCCGCTGACGATCGCGACGCGCGACGCGAGCGCGACCTCGACGGCGCGGCGCTGCTCGTCGGTCAGGATCACCTCGCCCCGTGGCCCCACCGCGGGGCGCGCGGCCACGCGCGCGAGGGCCTCGCGGGGAGGATCCACCTCGCGGCCCGGCCCGAGGCGCGCGGCGATCCGCCGCACGAGCGCGAGCTCGACCGCGCGCACCCGCTCGGACGCGACGACGCCGTCCGCGAGCTCGAGCGGGCGCCCGGGGCCACTGAGCGCGTCGAGCGCGCCGGCCGCGAGCCGCTCCGCGTTCCGCGCGCCGAGCGCGCGATCCGCGAGCACCTGCGCGGCGCGCTGCTCGATCGCGTGGAGCGCGAGCCGGGTCGAGCGGCGCGCGAGCGGGTGG
>JAYRVK010001205.1:0-1897 GCA_041918555.1 Sandaracinaceae bacterium | reverse complement strand
GACGGGGGCGCCCGCGACGCCGGGACGGAGACGGGCGACGCCGGCGGCACGGACGCGGGGCCCGACGCGGGGGTCCCCCCGCTCCGCGACGACGCGGTCTCGCCCCCGTGGCGCTGGGACGAGCAGGCCGCGCGCCTGATCGAGCGCGAGGCCCTCGAGGCCGCGCTCGCCGCGCGCGGGTACGCGCTCCCCGACGGCGCGTGGGTCTACGCCGCGCGCATCGGGGACGGGGTCGATCAGCCCGCGTACGAGCTCTTCGAGGCGGGCGGCGGCGCGTTCGACACCGGGTTCTGGCCCGCCTCGACGATCAAGCTCCTCGCCGCGGTCGCGGCCGTCGAGTTCGTCGGCACGCACGGCCTCACCGGCGCCGCGACGATGACGTGGGACACCGGCTACGCCAACGTCCTGTCGGCGATCTACGACGACGCGATCCGGCTCAGCCACAACGACGACTACGACCGGCTGCTCCGCGTGGCCGGCCTCGACTGGATCGACGACGCGTTCCTCACTGCGGAGCGCGGATTCCCGTCGGTGATCCTCGGCTCGAGCTACGGCGGGCTCCCGATCACCGACGTCACCGGCCTCACGATGACCGAGGGCGACGCGACGGTATACGTCCCGCCGCGCACCGCGACGCGCGATCACGGGCGCAACGACACGAACCTCTTCGATCTCGTCGAGGGCCTGCGCCGCGTGCTCCAGCACGACGAGCTCCCGGCCGCGCACCGCTTCGCGCTCTCGGACCTCGATCGCGCCGCGATCACCGACGCGCTCTGCGGCTCGAGCGTGAAGTACTTCGCGCCGGGCGCGCGCGCCGTGCTCGGGGACGACGCGTCGGTCTGCAACAAGTACGGCTACGTGCCGAGCGCGGAGTGCCTCGACCACGCGCTGATCGAGTCGGCCGACGGCTCGCGCCGCGTGCTGCTCGCCGCCGCGATCCCCGCGATCGCGTGCGAGGCCACGCTGTCCTCGCTGGCCGAGAACGTGCTCGGCGCGCTCGAGGCGATCGGTCCCCGCACCCCGCTCGCGCTCGACGCGGGGATCCCCATCGTCGTCCAGCTCGACGACCTCGGGAGCGACGGGACGACCCGCCGCGTCCGCCTCACGATGGACGCGCCGGGCGCGGACGCGCTCGACCTGGCGATCGATCGCGAGGCCGCGACGCCGCTCGAGGGAGCAAGTCGCTTTGCGCACGAGGCCGCGTTCGACGCGGGCGGCGATCGCCTCCTCGTCGTGCGCGCGCGCGCCGCCGGGGTCGAGCTGGGCTATCGGGCGCTCCGCGTCCGCGTCTCCGATCCGTGATCGCGAGGCCCGCGGCCGCCGTGAAACGCGCGAGATCGAGCCGGGAGACGAGGAGACGAGGAGACGAGGAGAGCCGAGCCCTCGACCCCAATGTGAGAAGCGATCACAACCTCGCCCACGAGATCAGGCGGAGGATCTGCAGGTGGCGCACAAGACCGTCGGGCTCGGGATCCTCGAGCGGCTCTACGCGAGCTTCGCGTCCCGCCCTTCGGGGCGCCGCGGCTGCGTGCGATCAAGAAGGCGCAGAAGCACTACCACCTCGACTGGACCGGGATCGAGCGCGAGGGCGCGCGCTTCGAGAACCTCGTCGGCGCCGCGCTCCTCAAGTGGGTGCATCGCGAAGAGGACGTCGAGCTGCGCTACTTCCGCGACGTCGGCGGGCGCGAGGTGGACTTCGTGGTCGTCGAGCGCAAGAAGCCGATCCTCCTCGTCGACTGCAAGCTCGACGACGCCCCGCTCGACGGGGGCCTCCGCTACCTCGTCGCGCGCTTCCCCGGCGTGCGCGCCTGGCAGATCGCGCTTCGCGGCACGCGCGACGCGCGCTCCCCGAGGGGATCCGGTTGGCGCCGGCCCTCGCGCTCCTCTCGCAGCTCGG
>JAYRVK010001204.1:0-5343 GCA_041918555.1 Sandaracinaceae bacterium | reverse complement strand
TCGCCGCCCTCGGGGTGGCACGACGCGCACGCGAGCCCCGAAGACGTGCCCACGTGGAAGAGCACGTGCCCGACGTCGCCGCGGCTGTCGTAGGGCGACGGGTCGAGCCGAACCCGTGTCGGCCCGATCCGAAGCGTCGACGGGAACTGCGTCTGGATGATCTGCAGGTCCCCCGAGTACGCGATCGAGATCGTCTGACCGTCCGTGCTCGTCGTTGGCGCACCAAACACCCGACCGCAGCGGGCGAGCTCGTCCCCGTCGCGGAGCGGCTCCTCGAACGGCTGTTCGACGCCGAGCGAGCCGTCTTGCGCGAGCGCGGCCGACGCGACCATCGGCTCCCGAGGCGGGCTCCACGCAGAGGCGGTCGGAGGCACCGCGACGTCGACGGGCAGCGGTTGAAGCACGCCCTGCATCGCCCGGATCCTGCCGTCGGCGCCGATGTGCGTCACCGCCGACGTCACGAGCGGCGGGTGGCACACGCCGCTGACCGGGTCGAAGCCACCGTAGGCCCCGCCGTTCTGGGCGAACGGGTCCTCGGGGGGCGTGACGGTGGAGACGGTACGGTTGGTATGGCGCTGATGCGCGATCACGATTCCACCCTCGGGGTGGGCCACCGCACGCCATGCGCTCGACGCGATCCGATCCTCGCGCTCGCTCGAGATCGCCGGGATCTCCACCTGTCGCTGGATCTCACCCTCGTAGGAGAGCAGGACCGCACGCGCCGCGCGGAACTGGGTGATCCAGAGGCCCTCGGGCTGCGGAACGACGTCGCGCAGGTCGCCCTCCGCGATCGTCGCGAGGGTCTCGACGCCGCCTCCGCGCGCGAGCCGTTGGACGCGCCCGTCGAAGCAGGCCACGTAGAGCGCGTCGCTCGCCGAGCTCCAGCCGAGGCCGCGCGGGGACGCGCACACCGAACGCATCGTGAGGCTCCGCGTCAGCGGATCGACCGACGCGATGGCCGCCGCATCCCGCAAGACGACGTGCACGCCACCCTCACCGTCATACACGACGCGGCCTGGCTCCCCGCCGAGGGCGTAGCGCGCGGTGATCGCGTACGTCGGCGGCGAGACGATGAACAGTTGGCGCGCGCTCGGGTCCGCCGCGGCGATCTCGCCGCTCGGCGCGACGGCGAGGTGCCCGCCCGTCACCGGGGGCGGCGCCTCTTCGGCCCGCCACGTGACACCACCGAACGGCACGTCGAAGGCCCCGTCCAAGAACGGATCGGGAGGGAGCTCGGGCGGATCGTCGGAGTTGATCGACGTGCAGGCGGCCAGGTGCGCCAGGGAGGCCAGCGCGAATACGAGCGACGTACCACGCACCGGACGAGTCTAGCAGCGGTCATCCGGGCGACCAATCGAGCTCGACGCCGACGCTCGGTGCGAGCACCGAGATTCGCGAGCACTCTCCAACCGGGCAGACCCGCTGGTAGAAGACGTGTGCCAGGCCGACGAAGAAGCCGAGCGCGATCGAGGCACGGTCGCCCGCGCCCACGAGGTACGTCCGCAATCCCGCGTCGACCCGCAGGACCCCGTGGCGCCCGACGTCGGCGCGAACGATCAGGCGATGCCCGCGCGTGAGCGGAAGCGTGAGGCGCAGCCGACCCGCGCCGAGATCGACGCCGACGTCGTCGACGGTGAAGAACAGCTGCGCGGCGAACGACAGTCCCTCTTCGGCGCCCACGCGCACACCGAGCAGCGGCGCGACTGCGTACGTCGCCTGACCGCGCGGCCTCTGGTTGATCGTGCTCGCCGCGATACCGACGGAGAGCTCCACCCACTCGAGGTCCAGGCCGGCGCTCGCGTAGCCCAGCATCGCGAAGATCCCATGGGTGTCGCGCACGCCCCAGGCGATCGGCGCGATGCCCGTGCGCAGCACGACCGGAGCGTCGAGGAACCACGCGCCCTCGATCGCGACGAGCCCCCCGGGCGCGCCGTCGAACGGAACCAGCGCGTCGACCGCACCTCGCAGGAGGACGCGACCTCCGGTGCGCCGAGGGAACGCGATGTCGTGTTCGGTGGCGCGCGTCCGCAGCGCGAGCGCGCCTTCGGGCACGCGCTCCCCGAGCCCCACCTCGACTTCGGCCACGCCGTCCTCGATCGAGCGCACCGCGCCGGTGGCGACGCCCTCGAGACCCGTGGGCCGCTCGACGAAGAACGCGAGCGCCTCGCCCGGTGCGACGCGCACGTAGGGCGCGAGGCGAACCCACGCGCGATCATGCTCGGTGCGCACGGTGCGTCCCGCGCAGCTGGCCCCTTCGGCGACGACACGCACCGGCTCCGCTTCGTCGCAGGGCGAAGCGGCGCCCCCCTCCGTGATCGCGAGGATCGCTCCGTCGACACCGCGCTCGACCCAGCGCAGCTCGGCGCGGAGCTCGGCGCGCCAGCGGACCTCGAGGGTCCGCGGCGCGAGAGCGACGATCCGATCGCGGCAGCCGACCACGATCACTTCGGGCTCCACGAGCAGGCTCACCGGATCGCAGCCCGCCGCGATCGCGAGCGGGTCGGGCTCGTCCGCGAAGTGCTCGTCGAACTCGTCGAGCTCGTCGATCGCTAGCGGGTCCGTCGGGGTCTCCTCGACCTCGACGAGCTCGTCGCGGCCCCCCTCGGTCGCTGCTTCCCCGACCGACTCCCCGTGTTCGGCTTCCGCGTCTTGGGCGTGCGTCGAAGCCGGTGGGGACGCGACCGCGATCGCGAGCACGATCAACCCCGTTGCCGGCGAGCGCATCCCGGCGAAGAGTATCCCGCGTGCGCGTCGTCGCGGCCCTCGGTTCGCTATTGTTCGCGAGCACCGTCGCGACCGGATGCCGCTGGTCGACCGAGGTGCACGAGTACGCGTCGGGCATCGCGCAGCCGACGGAGGCGGACCGCCTCGATCCCCCGGAGGAGCAGCCGCTCGCTTGCACCGACGAGGGGTTCACGGTCGTGGTCGGGCCCGAGCCAGGCTGCGCGATGCTGGAGGGCATCGCGGGTGGCGGCGTGGTCGCCTCGGAGGACTTCTTTCGCCACGATCCCGTCGCGCCGATGGCTTTCGCCACGAGGCAGTCCGCGACGCCGATCCGGATTCTGAGCCGCAGTGCGCGCGTGACCGACGTCGAGGTGGTGCTGCGCTGCCGGCCGTTCTTCAACGACGCACGCAGCGCCCTGCTGTTCAGGCACGAGGACCCGACCTGCGAGACCACCGAGCTGATCCTCGCCACCGACTGCGGCTTCGGAGGGCGCTTCGACGACACCCTCCACGGCGCGGCAGCGTTGGAGCTGCGGCTCGCCGGCGACGGGATCGTCGCCGACGTGCGTGCCTGCGTGCGACCCGATCCGTGATGCGCGCGGGTTGTATCGCGGCCCTCGTGTGCGCGGGGTCCGTCGGGCTCGTGGGAAGCGCGCTCGCGCAGGCGCCGCGCGTCGTCGTCTACACGTGTCCGGGCGAGCGCACCGTGGAGGTGACGACGCTGCCGGATGGACGCGTGTCGTTCCGCACCGACGGCCCAGCCGGGGTGCTCGCCCTCGAGGGGTGCCAGCCGAGCGCGCACGGCGCATCGCGCCTCCGCATCGCACGGGTCGCCACGCGCGAAGGACGGCGCGTGCGGGTCGAAGGCGCCGATCTCGCAGACGGTCAGCGCGTCGCGTGGATCAACCCGCGCAATGGGCGCGCCGTCGCCGTCGGGCGCGCGGTGCGCTCCACCATCGAAGAGGGTGGCGGCGAGGTGACCTACGTGGAGCTCGGCGTGGGCGAGGTGGTCCCGCGGGACGCGACGGCGAGGCCGACCGAGCTGCGCGAGACCGCCGACCCTTGGGCGCCGCCGTGGCACGGCAACGTCTGGCAAGTGATCTTCGGCGCGCGCCCCTTCGTTCCCGTCGATGACGCCGCGCCCGGGCAGGCGCCCTTCGGCTTCGCGCCGTGGACCGCGTTGCGCTACCGCGCGCGCGCCCCGTTCTCGGTCTCCGCGGAGGTCGATCCACTCGCGGTCACTGGCTCGGTCGGAGGCACGGACGTCGCGATGGTCTTCATCGGTATGCTCGGGATCGACACGCGGTACTTCGAGGTGGCGGCCGGCTCGGGCATCTCGCAGCACCCGACGGTCTCCTGTTGCGGCGGCGGCGTGCACGCTCTGCTCGCGGAGCGGATCCGTCTCGGCGCGCTCGACGGCGTGCACCTGGAGGTCACCGCGGTGGAGAGCTTCGAGCGCGGCGCGATGCTCCGGTTGCTCTCGGGCCGCGCGCAGCTCCCGCTCGAAGCGCTCGGCGTCGCACGCGACTGGTGGCTCCTCGCGCGCGGCGGCGGCGGCGCCGCCGGGCTCGGATTCGGTGAAGTGGGCGCCAAGGCGCTCGTGGTGGGCAACGGAGGACACCTGTCCGTGTTCCTCTCCGTCACCGCGGGCGCGTTCGGGATGATGGCGCGTGCGACGTTCGATCAGCTCGTCCTACGCGTCGGTCCCTCGCTATCGGCCGAGGTGGAGGCGAGGTTCTGATCGCGCGCGAGCCTGTGCGTTCAGCGCCAAGCGCGCCGAGGCGCTGTACCGCGTGATCGTCGCCTGAGGGCGGCGAGCGCGACGAGGGCGAGCGCGAGGCCGCCGCGCGCGCCGGGCGGTGCGACCGCGCGGCAGGTGCACACCGGGTGGAGCTCGCCGACGCGCGGGCCGCCGGGCCGGTCCATCGACCCGTCGGCCGCGACGGGGACGCCTCCGTCGGCGCCGCCCGGCGGGCAGATCCCGTCCTCGTCGACGAGGCCGTCGCAGTCGTCGTCCACGCCATTGCAAGTTTCGTTGCGGGCGTCCTCGTCGATGGCGCCGTCGCAGTCGTCGTCGCGCCCGTTGCACGTCTCGGGGAGCTCGCGGCACGTCTGCGACGCGCTCCGGATCGTCGACCAGTAGCGGAGCTCGTCCCAGTCGCCGGCGTCCGTCAGCTCGTCGAGGAGCACGGGCGCCTCGGCGAAGCCGGCACCGATCGACGCGTGGCACCGCCAGCCCGCGGCCGCGCGCGCGCAGAGATCCGCGAGCCCGTCGCCGTCCGAGTCGACGATCGCCGTGGTCTGGTGGAAGCGCGGCGCGTCCCAGCCGTCCTCGTCGGCCCACGCGGGCCCGACGATCGCGCGGAACGCGACGCCATCGTACGCCCAGCAGCGGATCCCCGCGTTCGCGCGCGCGCAGAGATCGTCGCCGCCGTCGCCGTCGAGATCGCCCACGCGCAGCGTCGCGTAGTTGCTCTCGTCGCTCCAGCCCATCTCGTCCGAGAGCGCGGCGACCTCGAGCCGCGCGCCGAACGCGCCGGTCCCGTCGCCGAGCGCGCAGAACAGCCCCCCCGCGGCGCGCGCGCCGAGATCCGGGGCGCCGGCGGCGTCCACCGCGGC
>JAYRVK010001203.1:0-2802 GCA_041918555.1 Sandaracinaceae bacterium | reverse complement strand
GGGGGGGGGGGTGGTGCGGCTGGCGCGCGCGCTGGAGGAGTGGGGGCTCCCGCGCGCGGGGCCCACGCGGGCGCCGGGGCCGGCGCGGCCGCGCCCCCCGGGGGCACGGGGGCCGGCGCGACCTGCGGCGCCCGCCGCGCCGACTCCGCCGGCCGAGGACGGGGCGCGCGACGAGGTCCTGATCGAGCGTTACCTCTCCGTGTTGGAGCGCGCGCCCGAGGAGGGGTTCGCGTTCCGCCGCCTCGTCGAGCTCTACCGTGCGCGCGACGGAGCGGTGGACGGGCTCGTGCAGCGGCTGCGCGAGCAGATCGCGTCCGACGGTTCGGCGTACGCGCCGCACGTGCTGCTCGGGCACGTCCTCCGAGGCCAGGGTCGGCTCGAGGAGGCGCGCGCCGAGTACCTGCGCGCGGCGGAGCTCCGCCCGGGCGAGGCCGCGCCGCTCGTGGCGCTCGCGCGCCTCGACCGGGAAGGGGACCGACTCGCCGACGCGCGACGTCGCTACGCGCAGGCGCTGGAGCGCACGCGCGATCGCCTCGCCCGCGAGGAGCTCCTGCGCGAGGTGGCCGCCGTCGCGCTGGATGAGCGCGACTGGGACGGCGCGCGGGGCTTCTTCGACGAGCTCGCGCGCGGGAGCGGCGCGAGCGTGTTCCACCGGACCGAGTTCGCGCGCGCGCTCGCCGCGGCGCGGCAGTGGGAGCGCGCCATCGAGGAGTACCAGCGCGTCCTGACCGCGCTCCGCGGCGACAACCGCGTCCTGCCACCGGTGCTCCTCGAGCTCTCGCGTGCGCAGCTCGAGACGGGCGCGCTCGACGCCTCGCTCGAGACCCTGGACCGCGCGCTCCGTGCGGCGGGCCCGCAAGCGGGGATCCGCGCGGAGATCTTCGAGCAGATGCGGGCCGCGTACCGGCAGACGGACCGGCTCCCCGAGCTGGCGGAGCGGCTGCGACGCGAGGCGGGCGGGTACGAGGGGAGCGCGCTGCTCGGTCAGATCGAGGACGAGCTCGGCAACGACGAGGCTGCGCTCACGGCGTATCGGCGCGCGATCCAGGTGCGGCCGCGCGACATCGACGTGCGCCGCAGCCTGATCCAGATCCTGATGCGGTCGGGCCGGCTCGAAGACGTGGTCGACGAGTACCGAGCGCTGATTCGCGCCGCGCCGCGCGAGCCGCGCTTCGTGATCGAGCTCGCGCAGCACCTCATGCAGACCGATCACCGCGACGAAGCGCTGCGCCTGGTCCGCGACACGGGCCGACGCCACCCGCGCGACGCGTCGCTCCACGATCAGCTCGCGCAGCTCTACGCGCGCTGGGGCGAGGACGAGCTCGCCAACGCGGAGATCGAGCTGCTCGCGCGGATCGATCCGCACGATCCCGCGCACCTCGTCGCGCTCGGGTCGCAGCAGCTCGCCGCGGGCGAGCGCGACGCCGCGATCGCGACGTGGCGACGCGTGCTCGACGTCGAGCGCGATCGCGCCGCGGGGCACGCCACTCTGGCTGGGATCCTCGCGGATCACGACCTCCTCGCGCCGGCGATCGACGAGTACCGGCGCGCGGTAGAGCTCGCACCCGCCGAGGTGAGCTACGTGCGCGGCCTCGCGGTCGCGCTCGAGCGAAACCACCTCGACGCGCCCGCCGAAGAGCAGTGGCGGCGCGTGTTGGAGCTGGCGGGCGAGGATCGGATCGCGCGGCGGGAAGCGCGTGAGCGCGTGGTCGCGATCTGGGTGCGCGGCCGCCAGGTCACCACGCGGATCCGCGAGCTCGAGGCTCGGTTCGCCGCGGCTCCGCCCGACGCGGAGGCAGGGCGCTTCCTCGCCGAGGCGTACCGGCGCCGTGGGCCGCAGCACCAGGCGGAGGCCGAGCGCGTGCTGGCGCGGATCGTCTCGATCGAGCCGTCCGACATCGAGAGCCTGCTCGCGCTCGAGCGGCTGCTCCGGCATCGCGGTGATCTCGCGGGCGCGATCGAGGTGCTCGCGCGCCTGCGCGACGCGGATCCGCATCGGGCCTCGCGCTACCTCTCCGAGATGGCGGAGCACGCGCTCGCGCTCTACCGCGACGACGAGGCCGTCCGCTACGCCGCCGCGGCGGTCGAGCACAACCCCGACGACGCCTCCGCGCACCGGCGCCTCGCCGAGCTGTACCGCGCGCGGCAGGACGGCGAGCGCGCGGTCCAGAGCTACCGGCGCGCGCTCGAGCTCAACGATCGGCTCTACCCCGTGTACTTCGAGCTCGCCGAGCTGCACCTCGCGCGCGGCGAGAGCGAGCAGGCCGATCAGCTCTACCGCCAGGTGCTGCGCATCACGCCCGACGACGATCTCGTCGCGCGCGCGGCGCGGGCGTCGGTGCAGATCAACCTCGGCGCGGGCTCGCTGCCGAGCCTCGAGCGCGACCTCCTGCCCCTGTCCCTCGGGCACCCGGAGCGGCCGATCTTCCGGCGGATGGCCGTCGAGCTCTACGACGCGTACGCGGCCCCGCTCGCGCGGCGGGCGCGGCGCGGCGGGCGCGGCGCCGAGGAGGCACGCGCGGAGCTCCGGCGGCTGGGCGCGCGCGCGATCAAGCCGCTCCTCGAGGCGCTCGCCGATCCGGATCCCGCACAGCGCCGCGTGGCGCTCGACATCCTCGGGGAGCTCGGGAACCCGAGCGCGGCGGCGCCGCTCATCGCCGTCGCGGAGAACCGGAACCTCGATCTGCGCGAGCGGATGCAGGCGCTGCGCGCCGCCGGATCCGTGGCGGCTCCCGCGCTCGCGGCGCGCTTCGTCACGCTGGCGGAGGGCCCCGACGCGCGCCTGCGCGCGCTGGCGGCGTG
>JAYRVK010001202.1:0-4705 GCA_041918555.1 Sandaracinaceae bacterium | reverse complement strand
GACGCCGACGCGGACGGCGCCGAGCCCGCGCGGCGCGCCCTCGAGGCCCGGATCGGCGCGGCGCGCGCGCTGCGCGAGTCGGCGGAGCAGGGCGTCCGCGCCGAGCTCGTCGACGCCGATCGGCTCCGCCGCGACGCGTCGAGCGCGGCGCGCAGCCGCGCGGCGCGGGTGGACGCGGCCGAGCGCGCGCTGCGCCAGGCCTCCGACCACTTCCGCGCCGGGCACGGCACCGGCCTGCCGGTGATCGACGCGCAGACGCTGCTCGTCGGCGCCCGCCTCGACCTCTTGAACGCCCGCATCGACCTCGCGGTCGCGGACGCCCGCTGGCGCCGCGCCGCCGAGGCCCCGTGAGGACCCCATGACGATTCGAAGCCTCTCTGCTCCCGGTCTTCTTCTGCTGTTCTCCGCGATCGCCGCCCTCGCCCTGCCGGGCTGCGGCGCCGGCGAGCCCGCGTCGGCGCAGGCGCGAGCGACCGAGGTCGCGACCCCGGTGCGCCTGGCGCCGATCGAGCGTGCGCCGGCGCGCGACTCCCTCGAGGTGCCGGGGCTCGTCGTGCCGCGCGACACGCTCGAGCTGGGGTTCCCCGCGGGCGGGGTGATCCTCGACGTGCTCGTCGACGCGGGGGACGAGGTGCGCGCCGGGCAGGTGCTCGCGCGGCTCGACGGCACCGCGGCGCGCGCCGCGGCGGCCCAGGCGCGAGAGAGCCTCGCGCGCGCGGAGCGCGATCTGGCGCGGGCGCGCACCCTCTCGGGCAGCGGCTCGCTCTCGGTCGCGAGCTTCGAGGACGCGCAGACGGGGGTCGAGGTCGCGCGCGCGAGCGTGAGCGCCGCGGGGTTCGCGCTCCGCTACGCGACGCTGCGCGCGCCGGCGGACGGCTGGGTCGACGCGCGCATGGCCGACCCGCGCGAGGTGATCGGCGCGGGCATGCCGGTGCTCCGGATCGCGAGCCGCGAGCGCGGCTGGGTGCTCACCGTCGCGGTCCCCGATCGCACCGTGGCGCACCTCCACGTCGGCGACGCGGCGAGCGTCACGCTCGACGCCGCGCCCGACCGGGCATTCGAGGCGCGGGTGGTCGAGATCGCGCGCCTGCCGACGCAGGGCATGGGCACCTACGACGTGCAGCTCGCGTTCACGGCGCCCCCCGACCTCACGATGCGGACCGGCCTGGTGGGGCGCGCGTCCATCCCGGTGGGCGAGAGCTACTCGACGGCCGTGCCGCTGGCGTCGCTGATCGACGGGCGCGACCACGACGCCGCGGTGCTCGTGATCGAGGGGGGGCGAGCGCGCCGGGTCCCGGTGCACGTCGCCTTCTTTCGCGGGGAGCGCGCGGTGCTGACGACCCCGCTCGACGGGCTCGAGTCGGTGATCGGCGCGGGCGCCGATCGCCTCGACCCAGGAGCGCTCGTCACGCCGTCCACCACCGAATGAGACGAGGAAGCGTCATGCCCCACCTCTCGGACTTCGCCGTCAAGCGCTGGCAGTTCACCCTGGTCGTCTTCGCGATGCTCCTCGCGCTGGGCGTCTCGTCGCTCGTCGCGATCCCCAAGAGCGAAGACCCCGCGTTCCCCCTGCCCATCTTCGTCGTGGTCGCGGTGCTCCCGGGCGCCTCGCCGCTCGACCTGGAGCAGCTCGTCGTCGATCCGATCGAGGCGCGGGTCCAGACCCTCGAGGATCTCGATCGAGTGGAGAGCACGATCCGGGATGGAGTCGCGGTCGTCCGCGTCGAGTTCGAGGCGGGCGTGGACGTGGCGCGCAAGGAGGAGGTCCTGCGCCGGGAGATCGACGCGCTGCGCCCCTCGCTTCCATCCGAGCTGGCGCGCTTCGACATCGAGGCCGCGAACACCGCCGACGTGAACATCGCGCAGATCGGGCTCGTGTCCGCCGACGCGCCGTACGCGGAGCTCGATCGGCTGGCGCGCACCCTCGAGGAGCGCCTCGAGTCGGTGCCGGGCGTGGGCGAGGCCACCGTGTCTGGCGTGCCCGCGCAGGAGCTGCGCGTCGAGCTCGACCTCGCGCGGATGCGCACCGTCGGGATCTCGCCCGCCGAGGTGCTCGCGGCGGTGAGCGCCGAGAGCCGCACCGTCCCCGCGGGCAGCCTCGACGCCGGGGCGCGCCGCTTCACGGTGCAGACGCGCGGCGACTACGAGAGCGTGGACGCGGTGCGCGACACCGTCGTGCGCGCCAGCGCGGGGCACGTCGTGCGGGTCCGCGACCTCGCCGACGTGACCTTCGGCGACGCCGAGGCCGTGCACCTCGTGCGCGTGAACGGCCGCCGCGCCGTGACGGTCGCGGTCAACCAGCGAGAGGGCCAGAACATCTTCACGGTGCGCCGGGGCATCGAGGCGGAGCTCGTCGAGCTCGAGGCGGCGCTCCCCGAGGGCGTCTCGCTCGTGCGCACGTTCGATCAATCGCACAACGTCGAGCACCGCCTCTCGGGCTTCGCGCGCGACTTCGCGCTCGCGATCTTCCTCGTGCTCGTCACGTTGCTGCCGCTGGGCGTGCGCGCGTCCGTCATCGTGATGATCTCCATCCCGCTCTCCATCGCCGTCGGCCTCGCGATGCTGTTCGGCGCCGGGTACGGCATCAACCAGCTGTCGATCGTCGGGTTCGTGATCGCGCTCGGCCTGCTCGTGGACGACTCCGTCGTGGTGGTGGAGAACATCGCGCGCTTCCTCCGGCAGGGCTTCGCTCCTCGCGAGGCCGCGATCGCGGCCACCAAGCAGATCACCCTCTCGGTGCTCGGCTGCACCGCGACGCTCATCCTCGCCTTCGTCCCGCTGCTCGCGCTGCCGGGCACGTCGGGCGAGTTCATCCGGAGCCTCCCGCTCGCGGTCGTGCTCACCGTCGCCGCCTCGCTGCTGGTCTCGCTCACCGTGGTGCCCTTCCTCGCGAGCCGGCTGCTGAAGCCCGAGCAGGAGCACGGGAACGTCGTGTTCCGCGCGATGATGCGGGTGATCGAGGGCAGCTATCGCCCGCTCCTCTCCGTCGCGCTGCGGTGGCCCAAGCTGACGCTGCTCGCCGCCGCGCTCGTCTTCGTCGGCAGCCTCGCGCTCGTGCCGCGGATCGGCTTCTCGCTCTTCCCTCGCGCGGGGGTGCCGCAGTTCCTCGTGCGCGTGGAGACGGCGGAGGGCGCGAGCCTCGCCGAGACCGATCGAGCCACGCGCTTCGCCGAGCGGGTGCTCGCGTCGCACCACGAGGTCGCCTGGCAGATCGCGAACGTCGGCCGCGGCAACCCGATGATCTACTACAACATCCCCTCGCGGCACGAGAGCGCCAGCGTGGGCGAGATCTTCGCGTCGCTCGGGCACTTCGATCCCGACTCCTCGCCCGCGCTCCTCGACGCGATCCGCGAGGAGCTCGCCGCGTACCCGGGCGCGCGGATCCGCCTGGTCGAGTTCGAGAACGGCCCGCCCCTGGAGGCCCCGATCGCGCTGCGGCTCTCCGGCGACGACATGGCGTCGCTCGCCGACGGAGCGGCGGCCGTGGAGCGCGTGCTCGAGGCCACGGCCGGCACGCGGGACGTGAGCAACCCCGCGCGCGAAGGGCGCACCGATCTGCGGCTGCGGGTCGACGAGGCGCGCGCCGCGGCCCTGGGCGTGGTGACGCCCGAGATCGACCGCGCGGTGCGGCTCGCGCTCGGCGGCGTCCCCGCGGGGCACTTCCGCCACCCCGGGGACGACGAGGCGCGCGACATCCGCGTGGTCCTCTCGCGCGAGGCGCACGAGGAGCCGCTCGGCGGGGCCGCGCGCCCCACGCTCGCGACCCTCGACGACGTCTTCGTCCCCACGCGCGCGGGAGGCGCGGTCCCGCTCTCCGCCATCGCGACGCTCGGCCTCGAGCCGTCCCCCACCACGATCCGGCACTACGACGGCTCGCGCAGCACCACCGTGACGGCGTTCGTGCAGACGGACCAGAACACGGACCGCGTCACCGGCGAGGCCCTCTCGCGGCTCGCGTCCATCTCCCTGCCGTCGGGGGTGCGGCTGACGGTGGCCGGAGAGGTGGAGAGCCGCGCGCGCAGCTTCGGCGGGCTCGGCACGGCCGTCATCGTCGCGATCTTCGGCATCCTCGCCGTCCTGGTGCTCGAGTTCCGGACGTTCCGCGGGACGCTCATCGTCGCCTCGGTCATCCCCCTCGGCGTGATCGGTGGCCTCGTCGCGCTGTGGATCACGGGGAACACGCTGTCCTTCACGGCCATGGTGGGCTTCGTGGCGCTGATGGGGATCGAGGTGAAGAACTCGATCCTGCTGGTCGACTTCACCAACCAGCTGCGCGAGGCGGGCGCCGATCTGGACGAGGCGGTCCAGCGCGCGGGGGAGATCCGGTTCGTGCCGATCCTGCTCACGACGCTCACCGCCATCGGCGGCCTCGTCCCGCTCGCCCTCGAGCGCTCGCCGCTCTACTCGCCGCTGGCGTGGGTGATCCTCGGCGGCCTGGTGAGTTCCACGCTGCTCGCGCGGCTGGTCACGCCCATCATGTACAAGCTGCTGCCCCCGAAGCTGGAGGCCGAGGACCACGCCGCGTCGCCGGCGCTGCCCTCGGCGGTCGAGCTCGCGCCCGCCGAGTGAGGAGGTGCACCTCCCTGCGCCGCCGCTCAGCGGGTGCCGTTGAATCGATCGAGGCCCGGCCGGCGCGCAGCGCCGGCTGTCGGCCGAGGGGGTCCCCACGCGGAGCGTGGGGAGCGAACGCGCGCAAGCGCGTTCG
>JAYRVK010001201.1:0-5275 GCA_041918555.1 Sandaracinaceae bacterium | reverse complement strand
GTGGCTCGTCCGGTGCCGACGGGGGCTATCGCGAGGCGGGAGAGGTCGACGCAGGCGGCGGGACGGACGACGGCGGCGCCGACGCGTGCCCGTCGCCGGCCGCGTGCGCGCTCCCCGCGCCGTTCGACGACGGCGTGACCTACGCGCGCACGCTCCACGTGAGCGAGACCGGCTCGCCGCGCGGCGACGGATCGCCGGGCGCGCCGCTCGACTCGATCGAGACCGCGGCCGCGATGGCCACCCCGGGCACGCGGATCCTCGTCGCGGCGGGGACGTACGGCGCGATCGCGCTCGAGGGGCTCGCGGGCGCCCCGGGGCAGCCCATCGCGATCGTCGCGGACGGCGCCGTCACGCTCGACGCGGGCGGCTCGGGCAACGTCGTGGCGATGACGGATCCCGAGTACGTCGTGCTCGAGGGCTTCACGCTGCGCGGCGCCGGCGTCCACGGGATGAACATCGACGACGGCGGCACGTACGACACCCCCGCGCACCACCTGATCCTGCGCGGCCTGACGATCCCGGGCGCGGGCTCGGGGGGCAACAACGATTGCATCAAGCTGAGCGGCGTCGACGACTTCTGGGTCCTGGGCTCCGACGTGTCGGCGTGCGACCGCGGCGAGGCGATCGACATGGTCGGCTGCCACCGCGGCGTGATCGCGGAGAACCACTTCCACGACACGGTCGGCACCGCGGTGCAGGCCAAGGGCGGGAGCAGCGACACGATCATCCACGGCAACCGCTTCACGGACATCCCAAACCGCGGGGTCAACATGGGCGGCTCGACCGACCTCGAGTTCTTCCGACCGATCGACGCGCCGCACGAGGCCGCGAACCTGCGCGTCGTCGCGAACGTGTTCCAGCGCGTCGGCACCGCGGGCGACGGCAGCGTCGCGTTCACCGGGTGCGACGGCTGCGTCGTCGCGAACAACACCATCCTCGAGCCGCAGCGCTGGGTCGCGCGGATCCTCCAGGAGACGGTGGGCGCGCGCTTCGTCCCGAGCCGCAACGGGCTCTTCGTGAACAACGTGATCGTGCTCGACACGAGCGTGGTGAGCACCTTCGTCAACGTCGGACCGGACACCGCGCCCGAGACCTTCACGTTTGCGAACAACCTCTGGTACGCGACCAACGAGGGCGCGGGCTGGGGCGGCCCGACCTACTCCGACGGCGTCCCGCCGGAGATGAGCTCCGTGATCCAGGAGGACCCGCTCCTCGACGGCGCGCACCGGCCGATGGCGGGGAGCCCCGTCGCGGGAATCGGCCGCGCTCTGCCCTTCCCGCAGCCGCCCGACGCGGACGGGCGCTGCTACGGCGAGCCGCCGAGCGCGGGCGCCTTCGAGCTGGCGGGGCGATGAGGCGCCACGTCCGCGTGCACCGGCTCGGGCGCGTCCCGTACGGCGAGGCCCACGAGCTCCAGGAGCGCCTGGTCCGCGCGCGCATGCGTGGACGGGTGCAAGACACCTTGCTCCTCCTCGAGCACCCGCCGGTGGTCACCCTCGGGCGCGGCGCGAAGGAGCACCACGTCCTCTTCTCGCGCGAGCACCTCGCCGCGCGCGGCTTCGAGGTCCACGAGACGGGCCGCGGCGGCGACGTGACCTACCACGGCCCGGGGCAGCTCGTCGCGTACCCGATCCTCGATCTGTCGCCCGACCGCAAGGACGTGCGGCGCTACGTGCGCGACCTCGAGGAGCTCATGATCCGCGTCGTCGCGACCTACGGGCTCGCGGCGGGGCGGATCGACAAGCTCAACGGCGCATGGGTGGGCGATCGCAAGATCGGCGCGATCGGCGTGCGCATCAGCCGCTGGATCACGATGCACGGGCTCGCGCTCAACGTCGCGACGGATCTCGATCACTTCGCCGTCATCGTCCCTTGCGGGATTCAGGGAAAGGGCGTGACCTCGCTCGCGCGCGAGCTCGGGCGCGAGGTCGCGATGGACGAGGTGATGGACCGCCTCGAGGCGGGCTTCCGAGAGCTCTTCGACGCGGAGCTCGAGCGGAGTGAGACGCCTCCGCTCGAGGGCGTGGACGCCTCCGCGTGGGCCCCCGAGCCCTGGCGCGACGCCCGGCCCGAGTGACCGCGGCCGAGGACCTCCGAGAGCTCGAGCAGCGCCGACGCGATGAGGAGGATCGGCGCGACGAGCACCGCGCCGAGCCAGCTCAGGAGGTGGAACGCCGCGCCGATCGCGGCGGCCTCGAGCGAGACACCGGGCGCGGGCGTCCCGCTGAGGACCGAGAGGTGATCCTCGAGGCCGAGGAGCGCGCTCAGCCCGTGGAGCGCGAAGAGCGTCACCGCGAGCGCGGTCGGGATCCAGCGGGTCATCGGGCACCTCCGAGCGCGACGGGGCCTCGCGGCGGCGCGCCGACCCGCTGCCAGAGCGGGCCGAGCGAGAGCGCGTAGAGGAGCACCGCGTCGCCGACCTGGTTGCTCGCCGCGTAGCGCAGGCGCCCGGCGTCGTCGCGGGTCGGGAACGCCGCGAACGCGAGCGCGGTGTGGAGCTCGGTCGACCACGCGTCGTCGTCGAACGCGGCCGCGCCGACGAGCGCCATCCCGCTCGCCCCCGCGCTCGCGTCGACGATGGGGACCACGGGGCCCGAGTCGACGTCCGCGGGGCCCTCCCACGACGCGGGCCACTCGCGCGCCCAGCCGAAGCCCGCGAAGGAGACGCCCAGGTGCGCGCGCGCGCGCTCGTACTGATCGCGCGCGAACGCGGGGTCGACGAGCTCGAGCATGTGGGCGGCGAGGAAGATCGAGGACCCCTCGGGACCGTCGAGGGGGGTGCCGTCGTGGCGGAAGCTCGACACGAGCAGCCCCGTCTCGCGATCGACGAGGTGCGCGCGCGCGCTCTCGACCCAGGCCTCGAGGAGCGCGCCGTGATCCTCGCCGGTGACCGCGTCACTGACCCGGATCGCCGCGAGCGCGACGGTGTTGCAGAAGGTCCAGCACTCGTCCGGGTAGCTCTCCGCCGAGCGCATCGGCCCGCGCTCCATCTGCGCGGCGACGATCTCGACGCGCTCCGCGAGGGGCGCCCTCCAGCGCTCGGCGGGCTCGACGCGCTGCCGCGCGGCCAGCATGAGCGCGATCTCTCCGTCGACGAACACGCTGCGACCGCTCGGATCGACGAAGGTGCCCGCGTGGACGTAGTCCATGAGGAAGTGGTCTTGCCCCCGCTCCGCCTCGAGCCGGAGCGTCTCCTCGATCAAGAGATCCATCGCCGCGAGCGCGCGCGGGCGATCCTCGGGCCGGTCGAGCGCGCGGTTCGCGAGCGAGAGCACGACGAAGGTGCGCCCCATGAAGTCCCACTCCGCGTTGGCCATCCGCATGCGCGCGAGCGCCGCGTCGCGGCGCGCCGGATCCTCGACGAGCGCGAGCTGCGTCGCGACCAGCGCGTCGCGGGTGCGCTCCCGGCCCGCGGCGTCGGCGTCGCCCGCGAAGAAGAGGTGGACGGCCGGGATCCAGAGCAGCCCCGCGAGCGCGAGGGCCAGGGTGGCGCGCACGATTCGGTTCATCACGGAGACCAGCGTGACGCGCGGTCGAGGCCCCCGCGTCGCCCGGATGTGGCGATTCGATGGAGGTCTCGCGCCCGGGCCGTGGCGTGATAGGGATCCCCCCGATGGATCTGTCGTTCACCCCCGAAGAGGAGGCCTTCCGCGCGGAGATCCGCGCGTGGGTCGCCACCGCGATGCCCCCGCACCTCGCCCAGAAGGCCGCCGTCGACGGCCACTTCTCGATGGACGAGATCATGGAGTGGCACAGAGTCCTCGCGAAGAAGGGGTGGATCGCGCCCCACTGGCCGAAGGAGCACGGCGGCCCGGGCTGGACCGTGGCGCAGCGCTTCCTGTTCACCGAGGAGCTCGAGGCGGCGGGCACGCCCCAGCTCAGCCCGTTCGGCCTCGCGATGGTCGGCCCGCTCCTCATCCAGTTCGGCACCAAGGCGCAGAAGGAGCGCTACCTGCCGAAGATCCTCAGCGGCGAGGAGGTGTGGTGCCAGGGCTACTCGGAGCCGGGCTCGGGCTCCGACCTCGCGTCGCTCCGCACCGAGGCCAAGGACATGGGGGACCACTTCCTCGTGAACGGCCAGAAGACGTGGACGACGTACGCGCAGTACGCGGACTGGATCTTCTGCCTCGTGCGCACGAACCCGACGGTGAAGCAGCAGGCCGGGATCAGCTTCCTCCTCATCGACATGGAGACCGAGGGCGTGGAGGTGAAGCCGATGCTCACGAGCGGCCACACGCCCGCGTTCTGCGACACGTTCTTCGACAACGTGCGGGTCCCGAAGGAGAACGTGGTCGGGAAGATCGATCAGGGCTGGACCATGGCCAAGGCGCTCCTCGGGCACGAGCGGACGCTCATCGCGGCGGTCGGCCAGTCGGCGCGCGCGATCCAGCACGTGAAGCGGATCGCGAAGAACACCACGGCGAACGGGCGCCCGCTCCTCGAGGACCCGCTCTTCCGCGCGAAGGTCGCGCGCCTGGAGATCCAGCTCGAGGCGCACCGCATGGCGAACCTCCGCGCGCTCGCGGGCGCGCAGCTCGGGCACGCGCCGGGCCCCGAGAGCTCGATCCTCAAGCTCCGCGGCTCGGAGATCCTCCAGCAGGCGTACGAGCTCGCGATGGACGCGATGGGGCAGAACGCCTTGAGCTGGTTCAACGACGCCGGCGTCGTCGCGCCGGACGAGGAGTGGGTCCCCTCGGTCTTCAACTACAACCGCGCGACCACCATCTACGGCGGGTCGAACGAGATCCAGAAGAACATCATCGCGAAGCTCATCCTCGGGCTGCCGCAGGCCGGGAAGGACTGAGCCGCCATGGACCTCTCGCTCTCGGACGATCAGAAGATGATCAAGGAGACCGCGGCGACCTTCGTGAAGAAGGAGTCCCCGGTCGAGCGCGCGCGCAAGCTCCGCGAGACGGAGCTCGGGTGGGACGCCGCGGTGTGGCGGCAGATGGGCGAGCTCGGCTGGCTCGGCCTCCCGCTGCCCGACGCGGTCGGCGGCTTCGGCGGCTCGATGGTCGACGCCGCGATCCTGCTCCAGGAGTTCGGCAAGACCCTCGTGCCCGAGCCGTACCTCGCGAGCGTGGTGCTCGGCGGCGCGGCGCTCGCGGGAGCGAGCGCGGAGCTGCAAGGCGAATTGCTCGGTCCGATGATCGAGGGCCGGAGCGTCCTCGCGCTCGCGTGGGCCGAGCGCGCGAGCCGCTACGATCCGTGCGCGGTCCAGGCGCGCGCGGAGAAGCGCGGCGGCGCCTGGGCGATCACGGGCGAGAAGACGTGG
>JAYRVK010001200.1:0-3354 GCA_041918555.1 Sandaracinaceae bacterium | reverse complement strand
TGCCGCACGCGCTCGGCTGGGACGAGGACTTCGAGGGCGACGACACGCTCCTGCGCGAAGGCGTCCACGGCCCGCTCGATCAGATCCGCCTCGGGCTCGAGCACCTGACCCCGGGCGCGATCGTCATCGCGCTGATCGGGCTCGCGATCCTCGTCGTGTGGGATCGCGTTCCGGCGCTCAAGAACCTGCGCTGGCTGCCGGCTCCGCTCATCGTCGTGCTGTTCGGGGTCGGCGCGAACCTGCTGCTCGGCACGGTCATGCCCGCGTGGGCGCTCTCGGGCGATCACCTCGTGTCGCTCCCCGAAGGCGGGCTCAACGAGCTCTGGCGGGAGATGAGCTTCCCAGCGTTCGATCGGATCGGGGATCCGGGGGTCTGGACCGTCGGGGCGACGCTCGCGGCGGTGGCCAGCATCGAGACGCTCTTGTGCATCGAGGCGATGGACAAGCTCGACCCGTACAAGCGCAGCACGCCCACCAACCGCGAGCTGATGGCGCAAGGCGTCGGCAACATGGTCAGCGGCCTGCTCGGCGGGCTCCCGCTGACCGCGGTCATCGTGCGCGGCTCGGCCAACATCCACGCGGGCGCGCGCTCGCGGCTCTCGTCCTTCCTCCACGGGCTGTGGCTCCTCGCCGCGGTGCTCGTGCTCGCGTTCGCGATGAACCTCGTGCCCCTCGCGGCGCTCGCGGCGATCCTGCTCCACGTCGGCTACAAGCTGGCGAACGTCGAGCTCTTCAAGATGCTCAAGCAGGGGCCCGAGCTGTGGGCGCCCTTCCTCGCGACCATCGTCGCCGTCCTCGCCTTCGACCTCCTCAAGGGCGTCGGCATCGGGATGGTGGTCGCCGTGTTCTTCATCCTCCGCTCGAACCTCAGCACCGCGTACTTCGTCCACCAGATCGAGTCCTCGGGCGACCGCGATCACCCGATGGTCGTGATCCAGCTCAGCGAGAACCTCTCGTTCCTGAACCGCGCCGGCGTGAACCGGGTGCTGCACGAGCTCCCGGACGGCTCGTCCGTGATCCTCGACGGAAGCCTCTCGAGCAGCATCCACCCCGACGTGCTCGAGCTGATCCACGATTTCGCGCAGACCGCGCACACGCGCGACATCGACGTGGTCTTGGTCGACATCCCGGAGCTCCCGGGCGAGCGCACGACGGCGGCGGTGACGACCCCGAAGGAGCCGCACGGGCGCGAGCTGCTCGCGCGGGCGCGCGCGGCGGCAGACCGGAGCCGGGCTCAGTAGCCGACGACCACGAGGGCGCCCGCGCCGAGGAGCGCGAGGCCCACGAACGCGGCGAGCGCGAGGCCGAGCAGGCCGAGGGTGCGCGGTCGGATCATGGCGCCCAGTGTACGCGCGGGCGCTCCCGCGCCCTTCCCTCACGACCACCGTTGGAGACTCTTCAGAACGCGTCGACCAAGGTCTCGTAGGCCTTCGGATCCCCCACGACGAAGCGGGAGGCGCCCAAGAGCGTCCGCAGCGAGGCGCAGCGCGCGTCGTCGGTCAGCGCGCGGATCGCCTCGATGCCGGTCGCCATCTCGAGGCCGGGGCGCCCACAGATGGCCTCGCCGGGGATCGCGCCGCGCACCGCGAGGACCGTGACGGGATCGTCCTTCTGCCAGGCCCTGCGCGAGAGGCGGCCGTTGGCCCCGAGCGCGCAGTACGCCCCGCCGATCTGCGCGGTGCCGTCCGAGAGCGCCTCGATCACCGCGTCGTAGGAGCCGACGAAGCCCTGGGAGTCGAGCTCGCGATCCGGATCGATCCCGTGCTCACGGAGGAGCGCGCGCGGCGCGAGGTATCCGGCCGCCGACCACTTGTCGACCCACGCGGCGCGCATGCCGCGCGCCTGCTCGACGGTGTCCACCACGCCGCGGCGGCCGAGCAGCGCGCACGAGTACGCGAGGCGGCCGGCGCGCTCGACCGTCAACAAGAGTTGCGTTTCTCCCGCCATGCGCGCGCGCACGTACGCGACCGGCGGCAGGCACGCGAGGTCCACGCTCCCTTCGCCGATCGCCTCGACCAGCGCGGCGTAGCTCGAGAACGGCACCACCTCGCTGCGGGGGCCGAGCGCCGCGTGGACCGCGTCCTCGGCGCGCTCGAGGTCCCACGCCTGGGCGGGGACGAGCACGCCGAAGCGGACCGGGGTGGCCATCCCCGTCGCCGAGTCGCCGAGCTGCACTCTCCAGGTGTCGGTCGGACGCTCCTCCCACTCGAGCGTGGCGTCGCCGATCTCGTGGACGAGCGCGAGCAGCTCGAGGCGGGCCTCCTGCATGTCCGCGAAGCGACGGGCGGGATCGCGCGCGAGACCGCGCGCGAGGTATGCGTCCACGCGGGGATGGATCCCGTAGCAGACCTCGGACGCGAGCGGCGGCTCGTCGGAGAGGAGCTGGCGGCTGAGCTTGCTCGGGCTCGTCGCTTCGAAGGGCAGGTGCCCGGTGACGCAGTGGAAGAGGACCGCGCTGATGCCCCACACGTCGACGCGCGGGTCGCGCGCGCGGTCGTCCCGCAAGAGCTCGGGGGCGACCAGCGGAGGCCCTCCGTCCTGGCGCGTGCCCACCGTGAGCCGCGTGATGCCCTCGCGCCCGAGCTCCCACGCGAGCCCGAGATCGAGGAGCTTCGGGATCCGTCGGTGGGGATCGAGCTGCACCAGGCGCACCTGATCGGCGGTCACGCTCCCGTGGACGATCCCGGCCTCGTGCGCGGTCGACAGCGCGTCCATGAGCGCGAGGACGATCTCGGCGGCCTCGACCACGCGCAGCGGGCCCGTTCGGTGGATGTACCGCGACAGCAGCTCGCCCGCGACGAGCTCCTGCACGACGTAGAGCGAGCCCGAGCGGGTGCGGCCCATGTCGTAGACGCTGACGACGTTGCCGTGGGTGATCTGCGCGACCACCTGCGCCTCCTGCAGGAAGCGGCGACCGGCCTCGGGGTCCTCTTCGTCGCCGACCTCGAGCAGCTCGACGTGGACGGCGCGATCCGTGCGGACGTGCTTCGCCTCGTAGAGCACGGTCCCCGGGCCGCGGTCCGCGACGCGAACGATCTGGTACTTGGACCCGATCCGATGGGGCCTCGGGGTGGGAGTAGGCTCTGGTTCCACGTCGTCGCCCGGGTCTCCTCGGCGAAGCCCAGCGTGCGCGAAAACCGCTGGCTGCGCAACGTCCGGACAGCTCGAGCGTCAGCGCGCGCCCGGGAGCGCGAAGGCGAAGAGCGTCCCGCCGTTGCCGAGGATGAAGCCCCGGCCGTCGGCCACCGTCGGCGCCGCCGTGAACCCGTGCTGCGACTCGAAGCGGCCGAGCTCGCGCCCGCTGCCCAGATCGAGCGTGATGAACCCGCCCTGGCTCTCGCCGAAGAGGACGAG
>JAYRVK010001199.1:0-8352 GCA_041918555.1 Sandaracinaceae bacterium | reverse complement strand
GCCGTCTGGGCCCTCGTCCTCTACGCCTGCTCCCCCGGCTCGCTCAGCGCCGGCCGCGACGGAGGCGGGGTCCCCCCCGGGACCGACGGCGGCATGAGCAGCGGCTGCGCCGACACCCGCGACTCGGACGGCGACGGCATCGCGGATCAGCGCGAGGGCGAGGGCGACAACGACGCCGACGGGATCCCGAACAGCGCCGACGACGACTCCGACGGAGATGGGCTCTCGGACAACGCGGAGTCGGGCGGGGGCAACCCGTGCGCGCCGCGCGACACCGACGCCGACGGCACGCCCGACGCCTTCGACACCGACTCGGACAACGACGGCGTGCCCGACGGCACCGAGGTCGGCGCGGGGACCGACCCGCTCAACGTCGACAGCGACGGCGACGGCATCACCGACCTCGGCGAGGCGGCGGCGGGCACCGACCCGACCGACCCCACGAGCCGCATCCCCGAGACCGACTTCTTCGTCGTGCTCCCCTACAACGGCGAGCACGTCATGCGGCCGCTGCGCTTCGGCACCAACATCGACCAGGCCGACGTCTACTTCCTCGTCGACATGACCGGCTCCATGCAGGGCGAGCGCACCAACCTCATCAACGGGCTGACCAGCGTGATCATCCCGGGCATCCAGGCCGAGATCGCCAACGTGGAGTTCGGCGCCGGCGGCCTCGACGACTACCCGTACGAGTTCTACGGGGGGGGCAACGACCTTCCCTACTACAACCTCCGCGACATCGGGCCCTTCGATCAAGATCTCGGGGGCTGGTCCATCGCCGCCGGTCCGACCTCGTGCCCGAGCAACCCCGGCACGCGGGACATCGGACAGATCAGCGGCGCGCCCAACGGTCGCCCCGACATCCTCGAAGCGGTCGAGGGCCTGCCGTGCCACTCCGGCTCCGACGGCGACGAGTCGTACGTGCCGGGCATGTACGCGACCGCCACCGGCATGGGCCTGACGTGGCCGGGCGGGAGCGTGCCGCCGCGCGGCGCGTGCCCCACGTTCCCCGACGAGATGGGCAGCCGCCGCGGCTACCCGTGCTTCCGCCCCGGCAGCCTCCCGATCGTGCTGCTGTTCGGCGACTTCTCGTTCCACAACGACCCCATGGGCAACTCCATGTACTCGTTCCCCTCGCCCACATACGCCGAGACCTCGGCCGCGCTCGACGCGATCGGTGCGCGCGTGATCGGGATCTACAGCGGCGGTACCCCGACGATGCGAGACGACTACGAGTCGGTGGCGCGCGACACCGGCGCCGTGCGCGCGGACGGCACGCCGCTCGTCTTCGACATCGACGCGAGCGGGAGCGGCCTCGACGCCACCGTCGTGAATGCCGTGCGGGACCTCGTCGGCGGCACCCCGCAGGACGTCGACACCGAGACCGAGAACGTCCCCGGCAACCCGGACGGGTTCGACGCCACGCTGTTCATCAAGAGCATCGTCCCGCTCGAGGGCTACAACGGCGGCGTCACGGGCCCGATGCCCGGCGTCACCTACGCCTCCAAGGACACCACGACCTTCTACCAGGTCATCCCGGGCACCATCGTCGAGTTCACCGTCGACTTCTGGAACGACGTGCGCCCGCCCGCCGAGACGGCCCAGGTGTTCCAAGCAAGGATCATAGTCATCGGCAACGGCGTCGCGCGGCTCGACGAGCGCCGCGTGTTCATCGTCGTCCCGCCCGAGGGCTACGTGATCATCATCTGACGATCGGGGCCTCGGCCCAGATCGCGCCGCGCAGGTCGCCGAGCGCGTACCCGGTGGCGCGGTCCTCCGGGTAGCGCTCGGCGAGGAGCGCGCGGACCTCCGGCGCGAGCGCCTCGGGCGCCCCGTGGCACGCGAGGCAGGGGCCCTCGACGGCGATCGGGGCGACGAAGCGCGCGTGGCCGTCCTCGACGCTCGTGGACGGCGCCACGCCCTCCGCCGCGCGCTCGCCCTGCGCCGCGAGCCACGCGCGCACCCAGGGCGGGCCCGCGTTGGCGGGGTTGCGGAGCCGGAGCGAGGCGCGGCCGACGCGCCCGCCCCGCGCCTCGGCGACGCGCTCGGCGATCGCGCGCGCCTCGCCGTGGCAGACCTCGACCGCGCGCGTCGGGCCCCCCTCGGCCATCGCGGCGAGCAGGCGCGTCTTGAGCGTCCGGCCGAGCTCCTGGGCGGCCTCGCGCGCGGTCTGTGCGGCCCGCGTCTCGGCCTCGGCCGAGGCACTCGGCGCGGGCGGCGCGGGCGCGGGCGCGGGCGCGGGCGCGGGCGCGGGTGGCTCCTCGCAGGCGAGCGCCGAGCCCGCGGCGAGCGCCGCGAGCGCGACGAGGAGGAGCGCGCGACGCCGCGTCACGTCATGTCCGGGCCGACGCCCTCGAGCAGGCACTCGTCGGGCACGACGACCTCGAGGGGATAGAGGAAGCCCTCCGGGAGGTACTCGGAGGTCGGCGGTCCGTCGGCCGCGTCGAGGTCGCCGCCGGTCGCGTCCCAGTTGTCCCAGACGTACTGGTTCCACGACGCGGCCTCTGCGATCTGCACGATCCACTCGCTCGAGTCGTCGGAGATCGCGGTCCCGGGCGGCAGCATCTGCCCGAGCACGCGGCGGCGCGCCTCGCGCACCCACGCGCGGTCGAAGATCGCGAGGTTGAGCTCGCCCTCGTACACGATCCCGCGGTTGTTCTTGTTGCAGGAGCCCACGCTCAGGAACGCGTCGTCGACGACGAGCAGCTTGCTGTGCACGTCCATGTCGACGAAGTGCGCGTGGTACTCGTCGAAGAACGTATCGTCGAACACGTAGTCGAACGCGCGGAGCTGGTAGATCGAGTAGCGCGTGGGGAAGCGCGTCGAGAGCTCCTGGTGCGTACGCGCGGTCCACTCGCAGCCCGGGTCGGTCCAGTCGCTCACCGGCTTGGTGATCACCACGAGCTCGAGGGTCGGCACCATCGTCATCCGCTCGACGATCGCCTCGACGAGCATCGGGATCCGGAAGTACTGGTCCTCGATCAGGATGTAGTGCTCGGCGTTGTCGATCGCGTTGAACCACGTCTCCGCGATCGCGTGCTCCTCGTAGGGCGCGGGCAGCGTCGCCGTCAGCTGGGCTTGCACCCCGTCGGAGTACGAAGGCTGATCGCGGCGCACCGCGAAGTCGCTCGCCGCGTCGGCGTACTCCACGCCCTCGTCGATCAGGTGGCTCCAGCGCATCTGGAAGAGCTCGTCCACGTCCTGGACGAGCGGGCCCTCGATGCGCGTCATGTAGTCCTTGCGCGGTCCGGTGTCGGGGAGCGCCTCGCGGTTCTCCACCGCGATGCGCTCCTCGGTCGTGCTGTCGAGGAGCATGCGGCGCGGCTCGAACACGAGGTGCGCGTCCGTGTCCCAGTCCACGCGGCGCAGGTTCATGCCGCCGACGAACGCGACGCGCCCGTCCACCGTCGCGAACTTCTGGTGGTAGCTCGCGATCGGCAGATCGAGGCTCACCGGCCACTCCGTGAGGTCCACCTCGCGCGGCGGCACCGTCGACTCGATGAGCGGCTCGGCGTCGAAGGCGCGGCCCGCGAGCTCCGGCCGCTCGCGCGCGATCACGTCGGCGAACGCGAACGGCAGGACCTCGAAGAAGAACGTCCCGCGCGAGAGGTTCGCCTCGCCGAGGTGCTCGAACCCGTCGCCGAACGCCTCCGCGCGGTCGATCAACGGCCCGTCGGTCGTGAAGCCCGCGATCACGCCGTCCTGCGACACGAGCTGCCCGACCAGCACCCGCTTGGTCGCCGCGGCGTCGTCGAGGACCGCGATCACGGTGTTGAGCTCGCGCTCGAAGAGCGTGCTCGTCACGTGCGTCGCGGGGTCGCGGACGAGCTCGAAGTCGGACTCCCACCACCACGTCGCCATGTTCACGGTGTCGGTCGCGGCGAGGAGCTCGTCGGCCACCGCCTGCCACGCCTCCTCGCCGCTCGTCATCAGGCGCACGCGGTTGCCGCGCCGTGCGGGGCGACCCTGCGCCGAGAACCAGCGGTGCCGCGCCCCGAGGTGCACGGTGTGCACGGTGTAGCTCCGGCCCGCGATCGTCCGACTCTCGTGCGAGACCGACACGCCGGCCCCCGCGACCTCCGCGCTCGCGCTCTGTGCGTCGAGCGCGTCGGTTCCGTCGAAGGTGATCGTCGCGCGCAGCTCCTCGTGATCGTCGGCCGCGAGCACGACGTCGTAGGTCGCCGCGGTCGTCAAGTCGACTTGCGCGATTGGCCAGCCGGGCGCGGCGACCGCGGCGCCATCGCGCGCGATCGTCAGGGTCGCGACCTCCGCCGGGAGGTCTTGCGCCCACACGTCCATCGCGTGGACCTCGAGGACCGCGACCGCCTCGGGATCCGGGAGCGGGACGCTCGAGTCCACGGGGGGCACCGCGCCATCGGTGCCCGGGGGGGGCATCGTGCCGGCGTCCTCGGGCGGCGTCGTCATCGGCGAGCAGGCCGTCAGGAGCGAGAGCAGCGTCACTGTGCGGAGCCGCGTCATGCTGCGAGGGTAGCAAACGCGCCGGCGGGCGTACGGAGGGCGATGAGCGAAGGGCTGAGCGGCGTCGTCGGGCTGGCGTTCTTCCTGCTGCACCTCGCGTTCGCGCTCGGGCTGTTCGCCTGGGCGCGGCGCGTCGCGCGCGCACGGCCGAGCCCGCTCTTGCGCGCCGCCGTCGCCCTGCCGATCGCCGGCTTCGCGGCGAGCCAGCTCGGCGGCGTCGTCACGGTGGTCCTGCTCGTGCGCGCGTTCGAGGCGGTGGCCGACGCACCGCCCGCCGAGAAGGCCATGATCCTCGCGGCGCGCATCTCCGAGGCGATGACGCCCACCGCGATCGGCCTCGGCGTCGCGATCGTGTCCTACGTGGCGAGCGCGGTCGTGTCCTCGGTGGGGGGCGCGCGCGGCCGCGCATAGTCAGGTAGACTGGCGGGCCCCCCGAGATGCCCGACCCCACGCGCGACGACGACGAGGCCCGTCCGACGGAGGCGGTCGCCGTCCCCTGGGGCTCCGTCCCCCGCTCGCTCGACGAGTTCGATCCGGACTCGTTCGACGTGGGCGCGAGCACCATCTCGGGCGAGGCGTCGACGGCCTCCGACGAGAGGGACCCGCTCGATCCGTTCGGGCACCTCACCCCCGGCGCGGAGCTCGGCGGGCGCTACCGCCTCGAGCGGATCATCGGCCGCGGCGCGTGCGGCGTGGTGTTCGAGGCCACGCACCTCGTCATCGGCAAGCGCGTCGCGGTGAAGTGCCTCTACCCGCAGCTCCGCAGCCACCCCACGCTCGTCGAGCGCTTCTTCCAGGAGGCGCGGATCGCGGCGCAGGTCGAGCACCCGCACGTGATCAAGGTCTTCGACGGTGGCGACGAGAAGAACACCCTCTTCCTCGCGATGGAGCTGCTGGAGGGAGAGACCCTCGCCGAGCGCCTCGAGCGCGGGCCGCTCGGCGTCACCGACGCGGTAGAGCTCTTCCTGAAGGTCCTCGACGGCGTGGCCGCGGTGCACGACCGCGGCGTCGTCCACCGCGACCTCAAGCCCGAGAACGTGTTCCTGTCGCGGACGGACGACGGCACCGAGGGCGTGCCGAAGGTCCTCGACTTCGGCGTCTCGAAGCTCAAGCACCCGGGGCAGCAGAAGGAGCTCACCGTGCTCGGCTCGGTGATGGGCACGCCCTACTACATGGCCCCCGAGCAGATGATGAGCGCAAAGGACGTTGACGCACGCGCCGACGTCTACTCGCTCGGGGTCATGCTGTACGAGGCGATCAGCGGGCAGCTCCCGTACGGCGGCGACAACATCGCGGACATCTTCACGGCGGCCAAGCGTGCGGACTGGACCCCCCTCGACGAGCGCTCGTCGGACGTCTCCACGCTGCTCTCGCGCATCGTCGGCAAGGCGATGCAGGTGGAGCGCGACGCGCGCTTCGCCTCCGTCCGCGAGATGCACCGCGCCCTCGCCGCGGCGCACGCGATGGAGACGATGGATCCCTCCGCGATGGGAGCCCGCACCGTCGAGGACGAGCGCTCGCCGCTCGCGGAGCTGCCCATGGACCTCATGACGCCGCCGCCGCGGCCGGTCCCCGTACACGCGGAGGTGACCAAGGAGACCGCGGTCCCGCGCCCGATCCACGTCGACGCGATGACCACGCGCGAGCTGCGCCCGACCGCGCCGGCCTCGGCCGGCCTCCCGCGCTGGGCGATCGTCGCGATGATCGCGCTCGCGCTCCTCGCGCTCGGCTCCCTCGCCGTCGCGGTCGTTGCCGTGCTCCGGTGAGCGCTGGCGCGCAGCGCCCCTCGGCGATCAGCCGTACCAGCGGTACAGCAGGAAGCCGAGGGCGGCGAGCAGGAGCACCGTCCAGATGATGTTGCTCACGGTGCTCGGCTTGGACTCCTCGGCTCCGTCCTCGGCGCCGGCGGCGCGCTTGAACCCGTTGCGCAGGCTCTGCATCACGCCGCCGCCGCCGCCGGCGCGGAGGCTCTCCTTCACGGTCGACGTCGCGTCGACGTCGACCTCGTGCGGCGCCTTCTTCTTCTTGCGGGAGCGCACCTTGCGCTTGGTCGGTGTCTTCGGCTTGGCCATCACGGCTTCCCGTAGCGCTGGTCGACGTCGGCGGCAGTGCCCACGTGCTCGAGGAAGTGCTGCTTGAGCGCGGAGTCGAACTTCAAGAGCCAGTAGTAGCCCACGATCGTGCGGTACACGCCGAGCTCGCGGCCGTTCCCGTCGAAGTGCTTCATCCAGCGCGGGTCCGCGGTGCGCTCGACGATGTCGAACCTCTGGAGCGCGGGGCCCGGGAGCGGCGTCGGGCCGAGGCCGCCCCACTTGTAGCGGTGGTAGAGGTCGGTGATGTTCACCGACCGGTCCGCTTCGGGGACCTCCTTGCCGGCGAGGATCTCCTTGTCCACCCGCTTGAGGTGTTTGGCCACGTCCTCCGCGCTCATGCGGCCGACTGTAGCAGGAATGTCAGGCGAGCAATCTCCGCGCGTCGGCCGCCGCCTGCGCGTCGTCGCGCGGCTCGCTCGGCGGCACCGCGAGCCCGCGCTCGACCGCCGGCCGGCTGCGGATGCGATGGCGCCACGCGGCGAGGTTCGGCAGCCCCGTCACGTCCACCCGGCTCCAGCGGTGCGTCCGCACCCACGCATAGTTGGCGATGTCCGCGATGGTGTAGCGATCGTCCGCGAGCCACTCGCGCCCCTCGAGCCGCCGCTCGAGCACCTCGAGAAGGCGCCGGCACTCGCGCTGGTAGCGCTCGATCGCCCATGGGATCGGCGTCTCCGCGTAGCGCCCGAACACGTTGGCCTGCCCCATCATCGGCCCGATCCCGCCGGTCTGGAACATCAGCCACTGGATCGTCTCGCTGCGCCCCCGCACCCCGCGACCGATCAGGCGCCCCGTCTTCTCCGCGAGGTGCAGGAGGATCGCGCCGGACTCGAAGATCACGAGGTCGCCCGCGGCGTGATCGACGAGGACGGGGATCTTCGCGTTCGGGTTGAGCGCGACGAACCACGGCTCGCGATGCTCGAGCCCGTAGAGCGAGACCGCGCGGACGCTGTAGGCGAGCTCGAGCTCCTCGAGCGCGATCGAGACCTTGTGCCCGTTCGGCGTCGCCGCGGTGTAGAGCGTGAGCGTCACGGCAGCGCCCGCTCGACGAGGGCGCGCGCGGTCGGCGCGAGCGGGAGAGCGAGCGCCGCGGCGCGCCCGCGCGGGCTCATCTTCGTCCACGTCTTTTGCAGGATGTCGACGACCTGCGCCGCGTCGCGGCCGCGCGCGAACTCGGCGAGCTGCGCGTCGAGGAAGACGAGGCATGCCGCGTCCTCGAGCGCCTGCGCGTCGGGGTCCGTCGCGCGCCGTTTCTTCTGCACGAGCGCGCTGAGGCGCGCGAGCTCCTCGTCGTCGTACCCGAGCGCGCGCACCGTCTGGACCGCGAGCTCCGCGTGCGCCTTCGCCTGCGCGGCCCGCCACGCGAGGTAGCCGGCGCGCGTCATCGGGTACTCCGCGCGCGCGATCCGCCAGCGCTGCAGGTGCTGCGCGCGCACCGCGAGGCGCAGCAGCTCGGAGGGGGCGTCGCAGACGCGCTCGAGCGCCGCGCTCATCCGGCGCGCGTGGTCGAGCTCCGCGGGCACCGGCGCGCCGTCGACGTCGACGGCGACCGGGTCCTCGGCGTGGAGGGCGTCGATGGCCGCGAGCGCGGCCTCGAGTCGGCTCATTCCGCGAGCATCGCGGATTCCGGGGCGTCCGTCACGGGCGCGAGTGCCTCGATCTGGGCGACGAGCGCGGCGTGGCCCTCCACCTCGGGGGCGAGCCGCGCGGCGAAGCGCGCCGAGCGGAGCGCGCGGTCGAGCCGGCCGTGCCGGAGGTGCGCGCGCGCGCGGACCGCGGCGCG
>JAYRVK010001198.1:0-5578 GCA_041918555.1 Sandaracinaceae bacterium | reverse complement strand
GCGTGATCCCGCCGGCGGGCATCGTGCCCGCGGTGCCCATCGATGGAGCAGGCAAGTGTGGTTGCGGCGGCGGGGTGTGCGGAGCCGGCGACGAGGCCCCGGGGCCGCCGAGCGACCCCAGCATCCCCGGCAGGCTCCCCGGCGTGATCCCGGGCATCGCCATCGTCGCGGCGACGCCGCTCGGGCGCGGCTGGTGCGCCACGGACTGCGCGAACGGCGGGTGGCTCAGGAGCGGCGCCCACGCGGTGCTCCCCTCCGCGCAGATCTGCGCGGTCGGCGCGACCTCGCCCTTCTGCACCATGCCGGCGAGGACCGCCTCTTCGAAGGGCCCCTCGACCTGGCCCGTTCGGCTCAAGAACCAACGCATCCGGATCCCCCCACGCCGCGTGGATCAGCGGCAGGTCATGGTCATCGACCACGCGCGCAGGATCCCGCTGTCCTGCGCGAGCCGGTCGTCGATCGCGAGGCGCCACGTGCCCTGGGCCTGACGGCCCGCCGCGCGGCGCACGGAGTGCGCGCGGAACGGGTTGGCGCGGCCGCCGCGGGCGATGGAGTAGCTGTGCCCCTCGGGATCCCGCAACGTGATGTGCAGATCTCCGAAGAACGTGTGCGTGCCCGAGAGCGTGAGCCGCAGCGTGTCGATCACGCACGGCTGGGTCACCGACGCGGTGCCGGTGGTGGTGTGGTTGTCGTAGATCGGCCCGCCGCCGCGGCCGCGCACGGTGATCCCCGGACCGTCGGCGGTCGTGTCGGCGGGATCGCCCCCGGCCGCCGGATCGCCGCCGACCGCCTGCGCGGCGATGGCGGGCGCGAGCGCCGCCGTGATCGAGATCGTGTTGTTCACGGGCGCCGCGTTGATGGTGGCCGGCTGGTAGCCATCGAGCGTGAAGGTGAAGGCGAAGGTGGGCGGCGGCTGCCCCGGGACGGGCGCCGGGATCGGCACCTGCGTCTGGAGCGGCGTCACCCCGAGGTTCCGGCCGCCGCCGATCACGGTCGCGCCGGGCGGCGTCGAGTTCGCGGCGACGGTGACCATCACCTGGCCCGCCGGCGCCGGCGGGCCGTCGGGCGCGGTCGCGGTCTGCGGCGGCGGGGGCGGCGCGTCGTCTTCGTCGTCGCCGCCACAGCTCGCGACGAGCAGGAGGAGAGCGGACGTCACGATCGGGAGTTTGCGCATGCGGTCCTCGGGAGCCTCGGGTGTAACAGCACCGGGGAGCGGGGGAAAGTACGCTCGGACATCGACGAGCCTACCCAAACGCGCGCGCGCGCGGGCTACAATGCGCGGGCCGTGCGACCCCTCCCCATGGAAGGCGGAATGCTCGAGACGGTGGTCCGCGCCCTCTCGAAGAGCGATCTGTTCGCCGCGCTCCGCGCCGATCAGCTCCGCAAGGTCGCGCAGCGCGGCCAGCTCCTGCAGCTCTCGGAGGGCGAGCTCATCATCCGCGAGGGGGATCCCTCGGGCGCGTTCTTCCTGATCCTGAGCGGCAGCGCCACGGTGCGCGCGAGGGACCAAGAGGTCACGGTGCTCGGCGCCTCCGACGTGATCGGCGAGATGGGCGTGCTCCTCGGCAAGCCCCGCACCGCGAGCGTCTCCGCGGGCGGGCCCATGGTCGTCCTCAAGTTCGACGCGGTCGTCTTCGACGCGATGTTCGAGCGCATCCCCGGCTTCGGCATGGGGATCTGCCGGGCGCTCGCGGGCCGCCTCGAGCAGACGACCCACAAGCACTTCACGTGACCGACCGCGGGGCGATGATCGCGCGCCTCGTGCGCTGGCTCGGGCCGTGGGCCTCGGAGCGCGCGCGCCCCGCGGTCCGCCGGCGCGCGCTGCGGGTCGAGGGCGGGCACACGCCCTTCGACGCCTGGGTCTACTCGCCGATCGACGCGCCCCCGATCGGCGCGACGCTCGTCGTGCCCGGCCTCCACTACCTCGGCCCCGCGGACGTGCGGCTCGATCGCTTCAACGCGATCCTCGCGAGCTCCGGCCAGCTCGTGATGTGCCCGTTCCTCCCGGAGTTCCGCCGCGCGCGGGTCGGACCTCCGCTCGTCCCCGACGCGGTCGCCGCGTGGGACGCGCTCGCCGCGCTGCCCGAGGCGCCCCACCGGCGGCCCGGGATCTTCAGCATCTCGTTCGGGAGCTACCCGGCGATCCACGCCGCCGCGACGCGCGACGCGGGCGCCCTCACGATCTTCGGCGGCTACGCGTCCTTCGACGAGGCGATCCGCTTCTCGCTCGAGGGCGATCCCGATCGCCCGCACGACCCCCTCAATCGGCCGGTCGTCTTCATCAACCTCCTCGACCACCTCCCGGGCGCGCCGCGCGATCGCGCCCTCCTCGCGCGCGCGTGGCTCGTCTTCGTGCGCCGCACGTGGGGCAAGCCGCAGATGAAGGAGGGCGGCTACCGCGACCTCGGCCGCGCGATGTCGGCGCGCCTGCCCGCGTCGCACCGACCGTTGTTCGAGATGGGCGTCGGCATCCGCGAGGGCGGGAGCGAGGTGATCCGCGAGGCGCTCGTCGAGGGCCGCGCGACGCTGCTGCACCTCGACCCGGCCCCCGTCGTCGCCGACGTGCGCTGCCCGGTGGCGGTCGTCCACGGCCGCGACGACGACGTGATCCCGTACTCGCAGGCCGAGCGGCTCCACGCGATGTTCCCGGGCAGCAAGCTCCATCTGACGGGGCTCTACGCGCACACCGGCGCGTCGCTCCCGACCCCGCGCGCGGCGCTCGACGAGGGGCGCGCGATGATGGGGATCGTCTCCGCGATGGCCGACGGGTCGTTGCTGGGGGGGGGGCCGAGTCGGTAGGCGTTCGGTCCTCGGGTCTGTCGAATCCGGACCGAACGATCTTCAGGGGCGCCTACGGAGCCGGCTGCGCCGTCTCCTCCGGCGGCTCCGCGAGCCCGCTGGCGCGGTCTCGCTCCGCGCGCGCCGAGCCCACTCGACGATGCGCTCACTCATGCCACCAGCCTAGCCTCCATCGGCCTCCGCGCGTACGGCACCACCGCTTCGCGGACGCCGACCACGCGCGACACGTCGGCGTGCTTCAACGCGAGCCCTACCACCGCCGCGAGGTCCATCGGCGCGACGACCTCGCCCGCGATCCGATCGAGCATTGCCCGCGTCTCCTGCTCCCGGAAACCGAGGCCGCGCAGCGCCTCGAAGGCGTTTCCAATCACCTCCGCGCGCGTCGCGTCCACCGCCATCGAGCCGTACGGCCTCCCATCGGCGTGGAAGAACTGGAAGCCCGCGCGGAAGGTCCCGCGCACGAGGAGCACACCGCGATGCGCCGCGCCGTGATGATTGCTGCAGAGCAGGACGAGCCCGTCCGGGTCGTGCGACCCACCTTCGCTCTGGGGCGTGACGTGATGGATGTGCACGAACGCATGGTGCGCGCAGCCGGGCACCGCGCAGCGCCGGCCGTGCCGCAGCACGACCTCGCGCCGGACGCGCGGCGGGATCTCCTGGGTCGCCCGCGTCGCCGAGTCGTCCCCGTCGACGACTCCCACGTGCTGCGCATCGCACCGCGCCATCTCGACGAAGGCCTCGTCTACGGCGACCGTCTCGCCGCCCGCGTACATCACGGCACCGCCGTGCGGATCCACGGTGAGCGCGATCTGGAACGCGGCGCGCCCGGCATCGCGCTCGCCGCCGCGGTTCAAATAGGCCAGCACCACCTCCGTGACGAACGCCGAGTCGTCGACGGTGCCGCCCGCCCCCCGGGTCGCTTCGGTGCGCGCGGTCTCCAGCAGCGCGTACGCCTCGGGCGAGAGCGTCAGCGTGACGCGCCGAGGAACGACGGACGCCTTGCCCGGATCGCTCGGCCGTTCGCCGGGCTCGCGGGCCGCGACCAGCTGCCGCACCTCGGTGCCGGTCCGCCCGGTCGCGGCCGCGATCCACTCGGTCTCGGTCTCCGCCGTCGCCACGCGACAGAGCTCGCGCACGACCGTGTAGCGCGGGAGCTCCCCGCTCGAGAACGCGGCATTCAAACGCGGTAGCTCTCGCAGTGCGCGCCCGACCCGCAGCCGGTCTTCGACGGCCCGCGGACCGAAGCCGAACACCCGCTCGGCGTACTCGCGGATCGACCCGTAGCCGAACACGCGCTCGACCTGGAGCTCGTCGGCCCGCACGAGCCAGGCGCAGATCGCATGGTCGTTCCGGGCTCGCTCGACGGAGAGACGACGAAGCGTGGCATCGACGACCGCGACGGTGGCGGCGGAATCGGAGGGGTCGCACGTCATCTCGTCCATGACGTCATGGTAGCAGAACACCTGTTCAGGTCAAGAGAAATGTTGATTGAATCGCCTTTTGATTTTGGCTGCTACGGCCCGCTCTGTGGTTTCATCCCGCGGGGGGCTGGGGGCGAAGCCCCCAGTGAGGCGCGCCATCGGCGCGCCGCGGCTCGCGCCGCTCGCGCGAGTCTCCGCGCCGGCGTGCGCCACGCCGCCGGCGCGCGGCTCCGGGTCCCCCCGCCTCCCTCGCCAGCCCGCACGAACCGTGGGCGCTCGCCGAGCCGGCCACGTGCCGTCCAAAGCCCGGCGCACCGCGGTGCGGTCGCGGATCGGACGTGGAGATGCAGCTTCTTCGGGCGCTCGCGCACGGGGCGGGCGCGGTCGCCCACGCTGCGAGGGCGTCGAGGAAGGGGGCAACGTGCCCTTCTCGCGAAAAAGCCCACTGTGCTGCGAGCTCGGCGTCGTGCTCACGTCACGCCGGACGGAGCTTGTCACGCTCGAGGTCGGCAGGCTCGCTCCGGCCGTCAGCCCTGCATCCGTGTTGGGGCGCGGCTCGCACTCGCGACAACGGGCCCGGTTCTCGGTGCGGGCGAGCACGATCAAGTACGCAACCGGTTCGATCATGCGCACACCTTGACGGGAACTGGGGCGCTCGCCGAGCCTGGCCCCACCGGGAGGGTTGTGAAGCGGGATTGGGAAGTGAAGCGATCGGATGCAGTCGTGGGGCCGATCGCACACGATCGGCTGCGACAAGCCATCCGCGACGGTCAGGTACGCCCGTCCGATCTCGTCCGTCCCGTGGGGACCGAAGCGTGGCAGCCTGCTGGCGAAGTCGCGGGGCTCGCCCCGCCGGAGGAGGCGGCGGAGCCGATCCCGCTCGTCGCGCACCGGGCACCTTCGAGTGCCGTCGCACGGAACCGGTGGAAGAGCATCGGCTACGGCGTGTTCGGAGTTTGCCTCTTCATCGCAGCGCTCGCGCTGGCCGCCGGGTGGTATCGACGAGGCGCGCCGGACGTACCAACTGCACCGGATCTCGCTGCAGCCGCCGAGTGCCCGCCGTGCGAGCCCTGGCAGCGCTGCGGCGGCGATGGTCGCTGCGCGGACTTGGCCCGCGAGCAGCACCTTCGGTCACTCGCGATCACAGCGCGGTTCGAGGTCGGCCAAGACCCAGGCGATCTCGCAGTCGTGGGAGAGGACGTGATTGTTTCGACATCGCGCGGCGTCGAGGTCCATCGTCACGGTCTGATCACGGTGGTGCCCGGCGTTCGGCGTGCGTCGCACGTCGTCGCGGTCGGCCGCTTCACGTACGCGACGCAGGGCAGTCGAGTCTTTGTGATCGACTCGACGCAAGCGCG
>JAYRVK010001197.1:0-7678 GCA_041918555.1 Sandaracinaceae bacterium | reverse complement strand
TGGTCGAGCGCGCCGCGGAGATCGGCCGCGGCCGCGCGGTCGTCGCCCCCCTCTCCGAGGACCCCGCCCAAGCCGCCACGAGGTTTGCATCCTACATCGATCGCCCGGTGTTCACCGACGTCCGCATCGATTGGGGCGGGCTCGAGGTGACCGACGTGTACCCGCGGCGGATCCCCGATCTCTTCGCGGGCCGCCCGATCGTGATCAGCGGCCGCTTCGCGCAGGGCGGCGCGGCGACGGTGCGAGTGCGCGGCAGCGTGGGCGCGTCGCGCTACGAGCGCGCGATCGACGTGGCGCTCCCGACCGCGCCGACCCCCGAAGGGACCCACGCCTCGCAGGCCACGCTGTGGGCCCGGGCCGCGGTGCACGAGCGCATGAACCGCCTCTACCTGCGCGACGATCCGGCGCTGATCGAGGAGGTCCGCCAGCTGGGGCTCGCGCACCACCTCGTCACGCCGTGGACCTCGTTCGTCGCGATCGAGGAGGTCGCCACGCCCGCGGAGGGCGAGCCCGAGGCCGAGGCGCGGCCGACGGTCAGCCCCGCGCGCGCGCTCCCCGGCGACCCGGAGATCCGCGTGCCCGCGCCCGCCGACGCGCGCGACGTCACGATCGTGCTCCCGTTCGGCGAGAGCGTGAGCGCCGGCTTCGAGCGCGAGCTCGGGGTGTGGACCGCGCGCTTCCTCATCCCGCGCGACGCGGACGAGGGCACCTACCCGATCGAGATCCTGGTGACCCACGCCGACGGCCGGCTCGAGCACCTGCGGCTCTGGTACACCGTCGACGCGACGGCGGCCTCGGTGCACCTCGAGGTCGAGGGCGCGGTCACCCCGGGCGCCGAGCTCGTGCTGCGCGCGGAGCAGGTGATCACCGCGGCGGACCTCGCGCAGGTCGGTCGCGACCCCGGGGAGCTGAGCGACGAGCGCGCGCTGCTCCTGAGCGACGCGCGCCGCGTCGAGGCGCGCACGCCCTCGGGCGAGCTCGTGCTCTTCGAGGCCGCGGGCCCCGGCGCGTGGCGCGCGCGCTGGCGCGTGCCCGAGGACGCGCGAGGCTCGCTCGAGCTCGACGTCGTGGTGGTCGACCTCGCCGCGAACGTGACGCACCAGCGGCTCCTCCTCGAGGTCGTGCCGTGACGCGCGCGCGGCGCCTGTTGTGCGGGCTCCTCGTGATCCTGGCGAGCGCGCGCGCCGAGGCGCAGACGGTCGCGCACGTGCTCACGGCGACCGCCGACGCCCGCGACGCGGTGCGGCTCGGCGATCGCGTCTACGTCGCGACCGAGGGCGGCCTGCTCGTGCTCCGCGACGGGCGGCTCGAGGGCAGCTACGGGCCCGCGGACGGGCTCCCCGGGGCGCGCCTGCGCTCGGTGAGCGCGGTCGACGGCGAGCTCTGGATCGGCGCGGTCGAGGGCATGGCCCGCGCGACGGTGGCGCAAGACGGCTTGCATGTCGCGCAGACCTACGAGGCGCGCCGAGTGCGCCGCGCGGTGCGCTTCGGCGACGCGGTGTGGCTCGCGAGCTACGGCGGTGGGCTCTCGCGCGTGCGCGCGGACACCGTCACTCCCGTCGCCCTCGGCACCGCGCACGCCTACCTGCGGCTCACCGACCTCGCGGTGCGCGACGGCGAGCTGTGGGTCGCGACGCAGGGCGTCGGGATCCTGCGCCTCGGCCCCGACGGTCGCGAGCGCGGCCGCGTGCGCGCGAGCGATGGCCTCGCGAGCGACTACGTGTGGCGGCTCGCCCCGGCCGGCGAGGACCTGCTCGCCGCCACGATCGCCGGCCTGAGCGTGGTCGGGCCGTCGGGCGCGATCGACCCCGCGCACGCGTGGACCGCCTCCGCGCGGCGGCTCCCGGTCCGCGACGTGCGGGCCGCGCTCGTCACCGAGGACGCGCTGTGGCTCGGCACGTACGGCCGCGGGCTCTACCGGGCCGAGCGCGCGGGCGGCCGCGTGCGCGCGGTGCGCGGCGCGGGCCCGGTGCACGCGCTCCTCGGCGACCCGAGCGGCGTGCTCGTGGCGCACGAGCGCGGCCTGGCCCTCGCGGACGCGACGCGCGCGAGCGCGATCGTGGAGGGGGGGCTCCCCTCAGGCGACGTGACCGCGCTCGCGCGCGCGTTCGGCGACGTGTGGGTCGGCACCTTCGACCGCGGCCTCGCGAGGCTGCGGGGCGGCGCGCTCGTCCCCGTCGCGACCGAGCGCTGGTCGCTCGACCGCCGCATCAACGACCTCGCGGTGACGACGCGCCCCGAGCGTCTGTGGATCGCCACCGACCGCGGCGTGTGGTGGCACGACGGCCGCGTGTTCTCGCGCGTCGAGGACCCGGACGGGCCGAGCTGGATCCACACGACCTCCTTCCACGTCGATCGCACGGGCGCGCTCTGGGTCACCACGGGCCGCGAGCTCTGCCGCCATCGCGCAGAGCGCTGGCGGTGCTGGACCGGCGACGCCATGTTCCCGGTCGCGCAGCTCCACGCGGTCACCACCGACGCGGCGGGCCGCGTGTGGGTGGGCGGCCTGCACGGCCTCTACCGCTTCGAGCCCGCGAGCGGCGGCTTCGAGCGTCACACCGTCTCGAGCGGCGAGCTCCCCGTCGACTGGGTCACCGCGCTCGTCCCGTGGGGCCGCGGCGTGCTGGCCGGGACCTACCACGGCGGCCTCGCCATCGAGGACGGCGGCGCCTTCACGATCGTGCGCGAGGGGCAAGGTGGTTTGCCCAGTGGATGGGTGAACCCGCACGCGATCGAGCGCGTCGGTGCCGACGCCTGGATCGGCACGCTCGAGCGCGGCCTCGTGGTCGGACGGCCCGGTGCGTGGCGCCACCTCACGCGCGCGGACGGCCTCCCGAGCGACGACGTGACCGACGTCCTCGCCGACGCGAGCGGCGTGTGGGTCGCGACGCGCGGCGGCCTCGCCCGCCTGACGCGCTGAGCGTCGCAGGCGTTCGGCTCGACGCCGCGATGCGCTGGGTCAGAGGTCGCAGCCGGGGGGCTGAATCGATATCCCACCCAACCTCGGGCGGACCGGCGGGATCGGGCGGCGCTTCGCGGCGGTGAGCGCGCGCTGTTCGGCCGTCGGCGTGGTGTCGCCGTCGTCCTGCGCGAGCGCCTCGGCGGGGACCGGCCCGGTGAACGGCGCCGGCTCGACCGACGCGAGCGCGGCGCTCGTGTCGACGGGGATCATCGCGGGCCCCGGATCCGCGGTGAGCTGCGTGAGCTGCGCGTTGCACGGGGGCTCCCCGGTCGCGCACGCGCTCGCCCCGGTCAGCGCGGTGGCGAGCACGAGGCCGCGGGCCCAGTGCGGCGCGCGGCTCGGCGGCGGGCGCTGGAACACCGCGTCGCCGAGGCGATCGACCGCGAGCTTCACGCACGCCTCGGGGGCGCGCAGCGCGAGGAGGGTCCGCTCGGCCTCGGCGCGGGTCATCGCCGTGAGGTCCAGGACCACCTTCTCGCACCGTCCGCAGTAGCGGCCGGCCTCGCGCGGCTCCATCGCCTCCCAGCGCTCCTCGCACGGGCTCGTGATCTCGAAGCGCACCTCAGTAGCCTCCCCAGCTGCTGATCGGCATCCGGCCGCGGATCGCGTGGTGGACGACGGGGGGGCGGTGCTTGGCGGCGGTGAGCGCGCGCTGCTCGGCGCTCGGCGTGGCCTCGTCCGCGGGCGGCGCCAGCTGCTCCGCCGGGACGGGCCCGGTCGCGGGGAGCGGCGCCACCGACGCGAAGGTGGTCGGGTCCGCCGGGATCATCGCGGGGCCCGGATCGGGCTCGATCGTCGAGGTCTTGGCCAGGCACTGCGCCTCCATCCCCGCGCAGCCGCTCGCGCCGGTCAGCGCGGTGACGAGCACGAGCCCCGCGGCCCAGTGGGGCGCGCGGCTCGGCGGTGGGCGCAGGAACACCGCGTCGCCGAAGCGATCGACGGCGAGCTGCACGCACACCTCGGTCGCTTCCAGCGAGCGGATCTTCTGCTCGGCCTGGGCGCGGCTCATCGCGGCGAGATCGATGACGACCTTCTCGCAGCGGCCGCAGTACCGGCCGCCCTCGCGCGGCTCCATCGCGTCCCAGGGCTCCTCGCACGGGTCGGTGATCTCGAATCGCACGACAGGCTGAACCCGTCGGCCCCCGAGGGCCTTGGGCTCGGAGCGATCCTCGAGTCGACCCGCGGTGCGCACCCCGCGCACTTCGCGGCTCGCCGCGCTCCTGCGCCCCTTGCGCATACGCAAGTAAGCACTTACTCTCTTCCACGCATGGGTGGGCCTCGCCGCAGGACCTCGGATCGACAGGTCGAGCTGACCGACGCCGCGCTGCGCATCATCGCGACCGAGGGCATCTCGGCCTTGAGCACGCGCAGCCTCGCGGCGCAGGTCGGGCTCTCGACCGGCGCGATCTTCAGGCACTTCCCGTCGCTCGAGGCGCTGCTCGACGCGGTCGTGGCGCGCGTCGAAGCCGTGCTCGAGGCCACGTACCCGCCGTCGACGCTTCCCCCTGTCGAGCGCCTCGAGCGCTTCATCGAGGCCCGCAGCAGCGCCGTGGGCAATCAGCTCGGGATCCTCCGGCTCGTCCTCTCGGAGCAGTTCCTTCTCGCGCTGCCCCTGAGCGGCTCGGCGCGCCTCGCGGCCTGCGTGGAGAGGACGCGCGCGTTCGTGCTCGAGTGCGTGCGCGAGGGCCAGGACACCGGAGAGCTCCGCTCCGATCTCCCCGCCGAGACGCTCGCGCCGATCGTCATGGGCACGGTGCAGATGCTGGCGCTCTTGCCCTCGAAGGCCCGAAGGCGAGATGCCGAAGCGCGGGCCGTCGCGGGCAGCCTGCTCGCGCTCCTCCGTTCGCCCGCGGTCGCTCCCACGTCGCGCCGTCCGCGGCGCAGCCCCACTCGACGACCCTCGGCGGTCGACCGAGCCGCAGCCCGAGAGGAGCCTCATCGATGAAGACCGGTCGCTACAACGCCGGCGTGGGACTGCTCGTCATGGCGGGCTTCATGCGTGACTTCGCGCCGGGGAAGGGCGCGCCTCGCGCACGTGCATGGGAACCTCTTCGCGCTGCCCGACCTGGCGCTGGGCTTCGTGCTCGTCCGTCTCGCCTCGGCGACCGACGGGGCTCGCAACGCGGCCGCGGCGCTCGGTCTCGCGGGGCTCCTCATGCCGGCCGGGATCCTCGGCGAGGTCTACCTCGGCCTGTCCCCGATCTTGTGCTGCTCGGCGCCGTGGCGATGACCGCCTCGGTGGTGCTCACCGGCGTGATCGCGCTTCGGCACTGGGGCGACGGGGGGATCGCGACGTGACTGGCACGACCGCTTCCCGTCCCACACGCCTCCGACTCGGCCGCTGGGCGCTCGGCGCGATCGCCATCGTGTTCGGCGTAGCGACGCTGGTCGAAGGGGGCCACGTTCTCTTCGGTGGCCCCACGGCTCGCGCGGCCGCCGGCGACGTCGTCCCGTTCGTGCTGCTCTTCAACTTCAGCGCCGGCTTCGTCTACGTGGTCGCGGGCCTCGCCGCGCTGTGGGGTCGGTCCTGGGCGACCTGGATCGCCCGGGCCCTCGCGGTCGCGACGCTCGGGACCTTCGTCGCGTTCGGCGCGCACGTGCTCTCGGGGGGCGCCTTCGAGACGCGCACCGTCATCGCCATGACCTTGCGCTCGGGGTTCTGGGTCTCCCAGGCGCTGCTCCTGCCGCGCGTGCTCGATCGGAGGAGGTCATGAAGGAACGTTGGTCCAATGCGAGCGTCACGCTCCACTGGCTCGCGGCAGCGCTCATCGTTGGACTCGTGACGGCAGGGTTCCTGATGACGGACCTCCCGGCCGACTCGAGCGCGCGGCTCCTCATCTCGCGGATGCACACGCTCGGTGGGGCGACGCTCATGCTGCTCACCCTCGCGCGTCTCGTCGTCCGGCGACGCGGGCCTCGAGTGCGACCGCTGCCCCTCTCGGAGCTTCACCGCCGAGGGGTCGGCGTGACTCACGCGCTCCTCTATGCGGTGACCTTCGCCATCGGCGCCAGCGGCTTCGTCACCGCGGCGCAAAGCGCGTGGCCGGACTACCTGCGAGGGCAGCTGGCGGACGCCCCGGCGCTCGAAGCGCTCGCCTCCCGCGAGGCGCACGAGGCGCTCGTGTTCACGCTGCTCGGCCTCGTGCTGCTGCACGTGGGTGGCGTGATGCTCCAGCAAGCTCGCACGGGTGGAGTCCTCCCGCGGATGCTCCCGCTCCGGAGCGGTGAGTCACCCGCACGCGAGGAAGAGCGGTGATCTCCGTGGTGCTCGCGCGGTCTCGAGTCGGTCGCCCGAAGGGGCGCGCCGGCCTGAACGACCGGGTACGACTCGTGGGCCTCGACGACGTCGCCGTCACACCGTGACGACGTCGACGCGCGGCGCGAGCATGTAGCCGTCGCCCGTCGTGACGAGCAGCTCGCCCAGGCCGAGCTTGCGCAGGCGGTTGATGGTCACGTAGACGCGCCGCGCCCCGGACTCCGGGCTCATCCGCTCGCCCGGCCAGCCCGACTCGAGGACGTCGTCGACGGTCATCGGCTCCCCGGGCGCGCCGACGCGCCGATCGACGAGCCCGCGCAGCACCCCGCGGAGCGCGCGCCGCCGCGTGAGATCGACGCCGTCGTCCTCGCCCTCGAGCCGGAACCAGCCCGCGTCGCCGGCGACCTCGAGGCGCACCCCGCTCACCTCGCGGCCCGGCGCGATCCCGCGCACGACGGCGCCGAGGAGCTCCACGACCCGTCGCACCTCGACGGTCCCCGTCGCCCCGGCCGGCGCGAGCCCGCGCAGATCGATCGACTCGCCATGCGCGAGCGAGGCCTTCGCCGCGGCGACCCGCGAGAACCCGCGCAAGGCGCGCACGAGCTCGTCGTCGCCCGCCTTCTCGAACGCGCGCTCAGCCGCGTCGGCGTGCTGCATCATCGCGCGCGCGGCCCCCGCGTAGGCCCAGAGGTGCGCGGCCTCGGGGTGCCCCTCGCCGATCCGGCCCGCCGCGTCCTCGAGCTCGTCGCGCGCGGCGCCGAAGTCCTGTTCGAAGAAAGCCACCTTGCCCCTCAGCGCGAGCGCCCGGGCGAGCGGGGCGTCGAGCGCGAGCCAGCGCGCGCGCTCGAGCGCGAGGGCCGCGTCCTCGTGCGCGCCCGCGAGATCGTCCGCCCAGAGCCGCGCCTCGGCGCGCACGAGGTGCTCGATCGCCCACTGCCGCAGGTATCCGAGGGACGCGTAGCGCGCGATCGCCTCGGTCGCGTGGCGCTCGGACGCCTCGAAGCGCTCCGCGCGCAGCATGGTGCTCGAGAGCGACGAGTGGGCGAGCGCGATCAGCCCGGGGATCCGCGTGCCGCGCGCGAGCTCGAGCGCCCGCTCGAGCTCCTCGCGGGCGCGCTCGAAGTCCCCGCGCTCGGCGTAGAGGTAGCCGAGCCCGTTGCGCGCGTTGACCTCGTCGCTCGCCCGGCCGCTCCGCGCCGCCGCGTCGAGCGCGTGGGCGAGGTGCGCCTCGAAGCCCGCCACGTCGCCGCGGCGGAACGCGTTCGCCGCGCGGTTGCGCGCGCAGCCAGCCTCGGTCTCGACGTCGCCCGCGCGCCGCGACGCCGCGAGCGCGGCCTCGAGCGCGGCCTCGCTCGCGTCGATCGCGTCCTGCCAGCGGAGGGTCCGCGCGCGCGCGAGCTCGGCCCGCGCGATCAGCCGGTCGTCCCCCTCGGCGGCCGCGCGCGCGTCCTCGACGAGCT
>JAYRVK010001196.1:0-7964 GCA_041918555.1 Sandaracinaceae bacterium | reverse complement strand
GGCAGCGTCGGGTCCCACAGCACGCGGCCGCGCACGTAGTCGGCGCGGCCCGACGCGACCCGGGTCGCGGCGGCGAGGGCGTCCGCGCGATCGAGCGCGGCGAGCGCCTCGTCGAAGCGCGTCTCGATGAAGCAGGCCTCGGCCCGCCCGACCTCGGCGTCGAGGCGGTCGAGATCATCCGCGGCGCGCTCGCGCAGCGCGGCGAACGCGGCCTCGGAGGCGCGCGCGTCGCCGAGCACGAGCTCGACGCGGCCGAGCAGGCGCAGCGCGGTCCGCTCCGTCGCGTGCCCCGGGCCGGCGAGCGCGGTGGCGCGCAGCGCGTGGCGCCGCGCGTCCTCGTACCGATCGGCGGCGAGCGCGGCCTCCGCGGCCGCGAGGTGCGCGTCGGCGGCCTCGCGCGGTCGGCCCGCGCGCTCGAGGTGCGCGGCGCGGGGCGCGGGCAGCCCGACGAGCTCGGCGCAGCGCGAGTGGAGGGCGCGCCGCTGCTCCTCCACGATCGAGCCGTACACCGCGTCGCGCACGAGCGCGTGGGTGAACGCGACGCGGTCCTCGTCGACCTCGAGCAGGCGGTACTCGGCGAGCCGGCGCGGATCGTAGGCGGGGTCGTCGAGGAGCGCGCGGAGCTGCGCGATGCGCGCGCTCGGCCCGAGCACCGCGGCCACCTGCGCCGCGGCGCGGTCGCTCTCGGGGAGGCGATCGAGCCGCGAGTGGATGAGCCCGTGGATGGTGGGCGGGAGCTCTCCATCCGCGTCGCGGAGGATCTCCGTGAGGAACAGCGGGTGACCTCGGGCGCGCTCGAGCGCGAGCGTCCGGCGGTCCGCGTCGCCGTCGAGCGCGGCCGCCAGCGCGGCGGCGTCGTCGTCGCCGAGCGGCGCGAGCTCGAGGCGCGTCACGGTCTGTCCCGCGAGGCAGCTCCTCCACGCCTCCTCGCCCTCGATCCGCGTCGTGAGGATCAGGAGCACGGGGAGCGCGCGGCTGATCCCCGAGAGCGCCTCGACGGCCTCGATCGCCGCGGCGTCCGCCCAGTGCAGGTCCTCGACGGCGAGCGCGACCGGGGCCTCGGCGCTCTCCCTGGCGAGGAGCGCCGCGAGCATGTCGCGGTAGCCCGCGCGCCGCGCCGAGGGCTCCATCGCGTCGTACACGCGCTCCATCGCGGGGGGCAGCGGGACGCCGAGGAAGTGGAAGAGGAACGGCCACTGCGCCGGGCCGAGCGCGGACGGGCCGAGGCGCCGCTCGAGCGCGGTCGCGACGTCGGGCTCGTCCTCGCGGATCGCGAGCAGGCCGCGCACGAGCTGGCGCAGGAGATCCTCGCCGGCGTCGAAGTCGAAGACCGTCGCGCGCGCGCAGCGGACCCCCGCCTCCGCCAGCCGCCGCACCGCCCGATCGAGGAGGCGCGACTTGCCGATGCCGGCCTCGCCGGCGACGACGAGGACGCGACCCGTCCCCGACCGGCGGCACCGCCGGTGCGCGTCGTCGATCTCGGCGAGCTCGCGCTCGCGGCCCACGAACGGGAGCTCGATCGTCGAGCTCGCGGCGCCGCGCCGCCGCGCGGTCAGCCGCACCGCGCCGGGCTCGTCGGACGGCGCCCACTCGTGGAGCTCCGGCTCGACGAGCGCGCGCTCCACGCGGATCTCGCCCGGCGCGGCGGCCTCGCGGAGCCTGCGCGCCTCCTCGAGGGGCGGGCCCACCACGAAGAACCGATCGCCGGGCGCGCCGCTCCCGCCGCCGATCGCGGGGCCCGCGGCCACGCCGACCCTCACGAGGGTGCCGTCGATCGATCGCAAGACGTCTTGCACGGCGAGCGCGGCCGCGAGCGCGCGCCGCGCGTCGTCGCGGTGCGCCACGGGGGCGCCGAAGATCCACGTCTGCCGGGTGGGCTCGACGTTCGTGAGGAACCCCTCGTAGCGGCCGCGGACGGTCGCGAGCTCGGCCCGCGCGCGCGCGAGCCGCGCGTGCTCGGCCTCGGCGGGTCCGGGCTCCGTGGGACCGAGCTCCACGTCCAGCGCGACGACCCGCCGCCGCTCGGGCGCGGCGCGGATCGCGGTCGTCGAGGTGGAGGACGCGCCCCGCGCGCTCGCGCGGCCGGCGGGGAGCATCGCGGCCAGCTCGCGCCGGACCGCGTGCGCGGAGGCGGGCCGCAGCGCCGGGGCCTTGGCGAGCAGGCGCGCGAGGAGATCGTCGAGGGCCTCGGGGCGATCGATCTCGGGCGCGAGCGGCGGCGCGGGGCGGCTCAGGTGCTGCACGAGGAGCGCCGCGTCGACGTCGGAGCGGAACGGGGGCGAGCCCGCGAGCGCCTCGTAGAGCACGATCCCGACCGCGTAGAGATCGCTCTGCAGCGTGACCTCCTCGCCGCGGATCTGCTCGGGGCTGAGGTAGCGCGGCGTGCCGCACACCGCGCCGCTCCGCGTGAGGCGGCTCTCCTCCACGCTGACCCAGCGCGCGAGCCCGAAGTCGAGCACGCGCGCGAAGTCGCCGTGCCCGTGCGCGCTCTGGAGGAGCACGTTCGAGGGCTTGAGATCGCGGTGCACGAGCCCCTTCGCGTGCGCCTCGGTCAGCGCGTCGAGGACCTGCACGAGGATCGTCGCGGCGCGCTCGAACGAGAGGCGGCCCTCGCGGCGCAAGAGATCGCCGAGCGACTCGCCCTCGACGAGCTCCATCACGATCGCGGCGGCCCCCGCGCCCTCGACGAAGTCGTAGAGCCGCACGCTGTGCGGGTGCGCGAGCGCGGCGATCGCGCGGGCCTCGCGCGCGAAGCGCTCGAGCGCGCCGCCCTCGCTCGAGGTGCGCAGGAGCTTGATCGCGACCTCCCGATCCACGCTCTTCTGCCGCGCGCGGTGGACCGTGCCCATGCCGCCCTCGCCGAGCCGCGCGCCGAGCTCGTAGCCGCGCGCGCCGAGCGCCGCGATCAGCTCGGGCGCGACGTCCTCGCGGCGGCGCACGACGTCCTGGGCGGCGAGCGTCGGGGGCCCGCGGCGGATCGCCGCGAGGAGCTTCTTGCGGTGCCCGAGCGACGTCACCCCGAGCGTCAACAGGTCTGCGTCCTCCAGCTCCGCGAGCACGTCCACGTCGACGTCGTTCGCCTCGAACGCGTCCGCGTAGCGCTCGAGCCCGAGCTCGGTGAGCCATGCGCGGACCGACATCTCCGCGGGGTGGTGTACCACGCGCACGGAGCGGCGGAGGGACACGTGCTACCGTGGGAGCATGGTGGCCGAGGTCTGGACGAATCTGCCTGCCGTCGCGGGGGACCGGGTTCGTCGCCTGCGCCGCGCGGAGTACGACCGGCTCGTGGAGGCGGGCGTGTTCGCCGATGAACGCGTCGAGCTCATCCGGGGGATGATCGTTCGCATGGTGCCGCAGGGACCCTCGCGCGCCGGGCCGATCGAGATCCTCAACGAGATCCTCGTGCCGCCGCTGGTCGGGCGGGCGCGGGTCCGCGTGCAGCTCCCGCTCATCGCGCCGGACGACTCGGAGCCGGAGCCCGACGTGGCGGTCGTCGACGTCGGTGAGCCGCATCGCGAGCACCCGGCGGCCGCGCACCTCGTCGTCGAGGTCGCGCGCACCTCGCAGGACTACGACCGCGGGACCAAGGGCCCGCTCTACGCCGAGCTGCGCGTCCCCGAGTACTGGATCGTCGACGTCGCCGCCCGCGCCATCGAGATCCACCGCGAGCCGGTGGACGGGCGGTACGCGCGCGTCGAGACGGTTCGAGATGGTGAGATCTCGCTGGTGGCGTTCCCCGAGGTCTCGGTGTCGGTCGCGCGCGTCCTGGGCTGACGGTCCCTTGGTTTCGAAGCGCAGTCGACCCCGTCCCGGAGGACGAGGTCGACGCGGATCGCAACGGTCGTCGTCAGGCGATCACTCGAGGCCGCTCATCCGGTCGCGGACGGCGTGCACCGAGGCGGGGTCGTCCATCGAGGCGCCCGAGAAGGCGCCGTCGAACTCGAGCTGGTCGCTCTCGTTGGTCCAGCGCGCGTGCGCCTCGCCCTCGGCGATGGTCTCGAGGTCGTAGTCCTGGTCCGCGTCGACGAGGTCCGCGCTGCCGGCGAGGTTGAGCGTGTCGTAGTCCCAGAGGCTCTCGATCGCGGAGTCGATGCGCATCTCGAGCATCGAGACGCCGACGGTGCAGGCCGCCTCGACGAGGCTGGCGGTGGTGCCGGTGCCCACGCGGGCCGCGATGGCGGTGCAGTCGAAGTAGCTGCCGACGAGCTCGCCGAGGGTGGCCGGCGCGCCGGGGAGGCGGGACAGGAGCGTCTCGCGCAGGATGGTCTCCACGAGGTCGCCGAAGGCGAGCGGGATCGCGTGCTCGTCGAGGTCGATGCGCTCGCCGAAGGTCACGACGGTCTCGGCCGAGGGCGGGGTCTCGTAGTTGTGCTGCGCCTCCGTGCCGTCCGAGAGCGGGAGCCGCACGCGCGTGATCGAGTGGGTGCCCATCGCGACGCCGTACTCGTCCGGATCCGCGAAGGCGAGCACGCCGTCGAGGGTGAGGCCGCCGAAGGCCGCGTTCACGTCGGCGCCGAAGCGGATGGTCTCCTGGATCTCGCTCGGGAGGTGGATCTCCTCGAGCACGTCGCCGAGGAGCGTCGCCACGAGGCTGCGCGTGAACGAGCTGCCGAGCGCGGTCGCGAGCCAGCTCGGGGTGCTCGGGTGGAACGCGACGTAGTCGACGAGCCACGCCGCGGGATCCGAGCTGCCGAGGCCGCCCGCCACGTCCAGGACGGTGTCGAGGCCGGACGGGAAGCCCTCGGTCACGTCGAACACCTCGACGGTCGCGTACGGGCCGCGCACGCGGACCGCGACGTCCGACAACGGGATTTGCACCTCGCGGTTCGGCTCCGTCATCGTCACGTTGGTGCAGGTCTCGGCGGCGACGTGGTCGTTCTCGTCGATGCCGAGCGCGTAGAGCGCCATCGGGACGTCGAGCGCGAGCCCACCGATCTCGGTGCGGCTCCCGATCGCGACCATCTGCACGTGCTCGGGGCTCGGGACGGCGCGCGCGAGATCCTCGCACGACGCGTTGACGAAGAGGCCGAGCTCCGCGCCGGTCAGCGCGCGGCTGCCCGCGTAGGAGACCTCGACGCCCAGCGTCCCGAAGACCATCGGGCGGACGGTGACCGTGGCGGTCGCCGGGTCGGCCTCGGGCGCGCTCGCCAGGACGTCGACGGTGCCCTCGCCGGCGCTGCGGAACGTCGCGTAGCCGATGCCCTCGCCGTCGGTCTGCGCGCTCGCCGCGGCGAGGCTGCCGACCGCCGGGTCGCCCTCGAGCGCGAGCGCGATCAGCGCCTCGGGCACGATCGCGTCGTTCGCGTCGAGGTAGCGGAAGCCGATCTCCACCGCCCCGCCGTGATCGAGCTGGATCGAGCTCGCGCCGACGACCTCGAGGTGCGCGCGGCCCGACGGCTGCGGATCGGGGTCGTCCATCGGGGGCGCGCCGTAGTCGGGAGCGCAGGCGAGGGCGAAGAGGAAGGGCAGCAAGGCGAGTGCGCGACGGGTGGCCATGGGTTGCTCCGGGGGTTGCACCGCGCCGCTTTGCGATGCTCGTGCCAGCGCGCGGGACACCCGGATCTCCCGAAAAAACTGGCCGACGCGGTGGCCGATCGGCGAGCGCTCCGGTGGCTACCCGATTATCCGGGGCTACTCTCCCGTCCATGATCTTCCGCCAGCTCTTCGACCCCACGTCCTCGACGTACACGTACCTCCTCGCGAGCGAGGGGAGGGCGGTGCTCATCGACTCGGTCTTCGAGCAGCACGCGCGCGACGCCGCGCTGATCCGCGAGCTCGAGCTCGTCCTGACGCACACCCTCGACACCCACGTGCATGCGGATCACGTGACCGGAGCGTGGCGGATGCGGGAGGCGCTCGGCAGCCGCATCGCGCTCGCGGCGAGCGTCACGGCCGAGGGCGTGGACACGCCGCTCGCGGACGGGGACCGGGTCGCGCTCGGCGCGCGCGCGCTCGTGGTGCGGGCGACCCCGGGCCACACCTCGGGCTGCCTGACCTTCGTCCTCGACGACGCGTCGATGGCGTTCACCGGGGACTGCCTCTTGATCCGGGGCGCGGGCCGCACCGACTTCCAGGAGGGCGACGCGCACCGCATGTACCGCTCGATCCGCGAGGTGATCTTCGCGCTGCCCGATGAGTGCGTGCTGTATCCCGGGCACGACTACGCGGGCCGCACGGTCACGACGGTCGCCGAGGAGCGGCGGCACAACCCGCGGGTCGGCGGCGCGGCGAACGAGACGGACTTCGTCGGCTACATGGAGAACCTCGGGCTCCCGCACCCCAAGCAGATCGACGTCGCGGTCCCCGCGAACCTGCGCTGCGGGCGGCCCGAGCGGGAGGCGCCCGCGACCCCCGCGTGGGCGCCGATCGTGTGGAGCTACGCGAGCGTGCCCGAGCTCGACGCGGAGTGGGTCGCCGCGCACCGCGACGCGGTGCACGTGCTCGACGTGCGCCAGCCCGACGAGCTGGCAGACCCGGAGCTCGGGGCCGTCGAGGGCGCGCAGAACGTCCCGCTCGGCGAGCTCGCGGCGCGGATCGACGAGGTGCCGCGCGACCGCCCGATCGTCGCGGTGTGCCGGTCGGGGCGCCGCTCCGCGCAGGCGACGGTGATCCTCCGGCGCCACGGGATCGAGCGCGTCGCGAACCTGACCGGGGGGATGATCCGCTGGCGCGAGCAGGCTTGAGGTAGGCTCTCTCGGTCATGGCCTCGACGGCGGTTTCGCGAGACGTCCCGGCGCCGATCGCGCCCTCCCTGACGGTCGAGGCGCTCGTCGCGCACGCGAGCCTCGACGACGCGGTTCGAGCCGTGGCCGCGGCGTACGACTTCCGGCGCCACCCGTACTTCCTCTGGGCGCACGCGCCCGCGACCACGCGCGCGGAGTTCCGCGCGAGCCAGGCACCGTTCCGCCACGCCGTCGAGGGTTGGGCCCCCGCGCTCGCGGCGGTGCTCGCGCGGGTGATCGACGTCGAGGCGCGGCGCGGGATCGTGAAGAACCTCGCCGACGAGCAAGGGGGGGGGCCCGACCAGAGCCACACCGCGTCGTTCCGCCGGTACCTGCGCGCGCTCGGGGCGACGGACGCGGAGCTCGAGGCGCCGACTCCGATCGCGATCCAGGCCTTCTCGCAGCAGACGACGAACTTCGCGGCGGTCGCGCCGGTCGAGGCGGGCGCGTCGGCGCTCGGGATCATCGAGCACCTCTACATCGACATCAGCGCGGCGATCGGCCGGCTCGTGGCGGAGCGCGGGTGGGCCGCGCCGGGGAGCCAGGACCACTACGAGGTGCACGAGGCGCTCGACGTCGAGCACGCCCGCGACCTGCTCGAGCTCGCGCGGCCGGCGTGGGGCGAGGCGCGGAGCCGGCGCGCGGCGGCGCTCGGGCTCGCGCTCGGCGCGCACGCGTTCTGGCAGCTCTACCTGGATCTCCCGCGGCCGTGAGCGACCTGGCCTTCTCGCAGGTGCGCGAGGATCCGCGCGTCGAGACGGAGGTCGTGCGGCGCGTGGCCGAGCGCGCGGGCCGCCCCGCGCGCGTCCTCATGATCGCGTCCGGGGGCTGCACCGCGCTCGGGCTCCTCGCGCTCGACGAGGTGGACCGGATCGTCGCCGTCGACGCGAGCGCGGCGCAGCTCCGGCTCGTCGAGCTCCGGCGCGAGGCGATGCGCGCGCTCCCGCTCGAGGCGCAGCTCCGCTTGCTCGGTGCGGCGCCGGCGGAGGCGGCCGAGCGCCGCGCGCTCTACGAGGCGCTGCGGCCGTCGCTCCCCGTGGAGGCGCGCGCGCACTTCGACGCGCGGCCGCGCGACGTCGAGGCGGGTCTCCTCCACGTGGGCCGCTTCGAGGCGCTCTTCCGCGAGCTGGCCGCGGCGCTCGCGGCGGCCGGGCTCGATCCGCTCCGCGATCCCGCCGGCGCGGTCGCGAGCCCGCGCTGGCGCGAGGTCTTCGATCGCGTGTTCGAACGCGGCGCGCTGGC
>JAYRVK010001195.1:0-11693 GCA_041918555.1 Sandaracinaceae bacterium | reverse complement strand
CCCTCGCCCGACGGCCGGCGCTGCGCGCCGGCCTGGGCTCGATCGATTGAACCGTGCTCGTCTCCGAGGGGCGCTGCGAGGCGTCCTAGCCCAGAATTCTCGAAGGAAACGCCCTCCCCGCCGTGCGGGGGAGGCTGGGGGTGGGGGGAGGGACCGCTCTGCCGTCCCCCGCGGAGGCTGCGATTCGAGGCCTCGGGGCGTGTCAATACGTCGTGCAGGTTGCGTCGTCGACGCAGTAGCCGTCGACGCAGCGGCCCGAGGGGGCGCAGGTCGGATCGCTCGCGCAGGGCGGGCCCGTCTCCACGCAGATCCCGCAGACCACGGCGTTGGTGATGCAGAACGCGCCGGGCGCGCAGTCGAGGTCGGTCGCGCACCCGCAGGTGCGGCCGGCCTCCTCGCAGAGGCCCTCGGCGTTGCAGCGCCAGCTTCGATCCGTCCCGCAGTCGTCGGCGGTGCAGCACGTGCGCGCGTCGAAGCAGTAGCCCAGATCGGTCAGGCGTCGCGGGTCGCCGGCCGAGCAGGTCGCCGCGTCGGCGCTCGCCGCATCTGTCGTCGCGGCCGCGTCGAGGGCGGCGCTCGCGTCGGGCGGCGCGGGCTCGCCGCCGCACGCCGTGAGGAGGACCAGGGCCGCGATCGCGGGCCTCACATCCGCACGATCTCGGGCGGGCCGAGGTCGTAGACGTCCTGCGTCCCGACGGTCGGGATGAGGATCGCCGCCGCCACCCCGCCCGCGACGATCACGCCGATCAGGATCCAGAACCACGCCTCCTCGGCGACGCTGCCGCCGCCGCCCGAGGTCGTCGCGCCGCCCGCGAGCGGATCTTCCGCGGACCCGGCGATCGCCTCGGCGACCTCCGGCAGCCGCCCGCCGAGCGAGCGCGCGCTCGACGCGAGCACGCCCCCGTGGGTGGTGAGCGCCTCCGCCGTGATCTGGACCTGGGCGCCGCCGCCCCACGCGCTCGCGGGCACGGTGACGCGCGCGTCCGCGCCCTCGGCGCGGGTGACCCACGGCTCGCCCTCGGCGGGGACGACCCTGACGCGGAGCGCGGCCACCACGTGGGCCGGCGCGTTCCGCGCGACGACGCGGAGGGCGATCGCGCTCCCCGCGACCGGGTCCTCGGGGGCCTCGATCGCGACCTCGAGGCGGCGCGCGCTCGCGCGGACCTCGTCGAACACGCGGCGCAGCGAGGGGCTCAGCTCGGAGGGGGCGACGAGCTCCGGATCGAGGGCGAGCGCCACCGCGAAGTCGCGGCGCGCGAGGGGCTCGTCGCCCATCGTCGCGTGGATCACCCCGAGGTACACGTGCGCCGTGATCAGCGGCGCGGGTTCGGTCACCGCGCTCTCGCGCACGTGCTCGAAGGCGGTGAGCGCCTCCTCGATCCGGCCGCCGCGGTAGTGCGCGAGCGCGTCCTCGACGCTCTGCGCCGACGCCGAGGCCGCGACGAGCGGGCTCGCGATCATCAGCGCGATGGAGATCAGCTTCTTCATTCGGGGAACCTCAGCGTCTGCGGAGCGCCCGAGGGGACGACGCGCCGGCGCTCCACGCGCGTCGCGCCGTCTACGCGGGGCCACGTCACCTCCACCTCGTAGCAGCCCGGGTCCGGCAGCGCGACGTGCTGCACGTAGTCGACGTGCTGGTCGCTGGCCGCGATCACGTGCCGATAGGCCACGAGCTCGCCGCGCGCCTCGCCGGTCACGCGGTACACCCGCACGTGCGCGCCCACTCCGAAGCGATTGGGCGAGCTCGGTTCGTCGAGCCGTACCCGCACCACCCGCGCGCCCCCGCGCGGGTTCTCGAGGAGCCAGATCCCGCGCGGCTCGTTCTCGTCGGCGATCGCGAGGTCGATGTCGCCGTCCGGCTCGAGGTCGCCCGCCGCGGGCCGGGCCGAGCCTTCGCTGTAGAGCACCGGGATCGGCTGCGCGTCGTGGAGCTGGATCCCCGTCGCGGTCGCGCCGACGTTCGGCAGGAGGCGCCCCTCGGCGCGCGTGATGTACACGTCGAGCCAGCCGTCGTTGTCGAAGTCCGCCATGAGGCCTCCCTCGACCGGGATCGAGCTGCGATAGGGGTCGGGCGTGCCGAACGGGAAGGCCGTCGCGGTCACGTCGGTGAAGCGCGGCGCGCCCGTTCGCTCGGGGTCGTTGCGCAGCACGCGCCACGCCGCGGGCACCTCGTCGTCGGTGTACGCCGGCGTGCCCACGCCGTCGACGGTGAAGTCCTTGCCGACCTGGACCACGTCGAGGTCGCCGTCGTTGTCGAGGTCGCCGAACGCGATCGCGCCGTCGAGGAAGAGGTGCGGCGCGACCACCTCGGAGCGCTCGACGAACGAGTCGCCATCGTTCTCGAAGTAGCGGTAGGTGAGCGGGCTCGCGTCCCACGCGGAGGTGGCGGTGGTCCACAGGATCGCGATCGTGAGGAGGAGATCGAGGTCGCCGTCCTGATCGAGGTCCACGAGCATCGGGCGCGACGACGAGTAGAAGCTCGTGGTCGGGCCGAGCCACGTGCTCGTCGCGTCGACGAAGCGCGAGAGCGTGCTCACGCGGTTGAGCCACACCACGGGGTAGGACTGCGGGCTCGCGATCACGAGGTCGAGCGCGCCGTCGCCGTCGAGATCGCCGGCGGCCGCGAGCTCGCCCCACATCATCCCCTCGGGGAACCCCGTCAGGTACCCGAGCGCCGGCTCGCCCGCGCCGAGGTTCCGGAACACCGCGCCGCGATCGGCGTACGAGCCCGCGAAGAGATCGAGGCGCGCCGTGCCGGCCAGCGTCGCCCACAGCGCGCTCGCGCCCTGCGCGGCGAGGGCGCCCGTCGCGTCGGTGCCGAAGCGGATCCCCATGAACGCGTCCTCGGTCACGTCGCGGAAGCCCCCCCCCTCGCGCAGGTAGATCCGCGACGTCGCCTCGTGCGGCCACCAGCCGTGGCGGTCCACGATCGTCACGTCGAGGTCCTGGTCGTCGTCGAGGTCGCGCAGCTCGATGTCCATGGCGCGGCGCTCGACCATGCCGAGGTCGGGGTAGCTCGTCTGGATCACGCTGCCCGCCGCGCGGTCGACGAACGCGAAGGCCGTCCCGGGCGGCCCGCCGCCGTCGAGCGCCGGATCGGGCGGGCACGCGAGCGGCGAGCCTCCGTCGAGGCCTGCGTCGGCGCCGCCGTCGACCCCCGCGTCGGGCCCGGCGTCGGGGGGGGGCGGCGCGTCGGGCCCCGCGTCGCGGATCGCCGAGACGCACGCGCCGGCGGCGCAGCTCGTCTCCGCGGGGCACGGCGCGTCGGCCCAGGTGGCCGCGCCGAGGGTGAGCTCGACGCCGCCGGCGAGCTCGAACGCGCCGCAGCCGAAGAGGACCGGCGCGCAGGCGCGATCGCGAGCGATCGCGGCGACGGTGGCGCGCGCGGAGGAGATCCGACCGAGGGCCATCGCCGAGGGCTCCTCGAAGCTCCGGCGCTCGAGCGCGAGGCCGTCGAGCGCGCTCCCGCTCACGATCTCGGCGAGGGTCGGACACGCCGTGCTCTCGGGCCACACGAGGACCTCGTACACGAGGTCGCTCGGGGTCGCCGCGGGGACGCGCAGCCGCACGTCGACCGCGTGCTCGCGCGTGCACGCGCTCAGGACGGCGAGGAGGACGAAGGGGCCCGCGCGCATGGGACCCGACACGAGGTAGCAGGTCGGCCCGGCCGCGCCAGCGTCGCGTTAGAACGAGAAGCGCCGCAGGCTCACGTTCATCAGGAGGCCGATGGCCATCATCGACGTGAGCACGCTCGAGCCGCCGTAGCTGAACAGCGGCAGCGTCACGCCCACGACCGGCGCGAGCCCGCTGACCATCGAGAGGTTGATGATCGTGTGCCAGAAGAAGAACGCGCTGACCCCGACCGCCACGATCGCGCCGAAGCGATCCTTGGCCTGTGACGCGACCTTGAGGCCCCACAGGATCAGGAACACGTAGAGGAAGAACAGGAGCGCGACGCCGAGGAAGCCTTGCTCCTCGGCCCACACCGGGAACGGGAAGTCCGTCGCCTGATCGGGCAGGAACCGGTGCTGGTTCTGGGTGCCCTGCATGAAACCCTTGCCCCAGAACCCGCCGCTCCCGATCGCGACGATCGACTGGTGCGCGTGCCAGCCGCTCCCGAGGATGTCCGCGTCGCGATCGAGGAACGAGGTGAGGCGATCGCGCTGGTAGTCCTGCAGGAGGTAGGTCCAGGTCACGGGCGCGCTCACCACGAACGCGGTCACGAGCGCGCCGAGCGAGCGCAGCTTCAGGTTCGTCAGGAGCATGATCGAGCCGAAGATGAACGCGAGCATCAGCGCGGTGCCGAGGTCGGGCTGCGCGAGGACGAGGCTCATCGGCAGGAGCAGGATCAGGCCCGGGATCACCAGATCCTTGAGGGTCCGCCCCTCGGTCTTCGGGTCGTTGTGGAGGTACTTCGCGAGCGCGACGATGAGCACGACCTTCATCATCTCGCTCGGCTGGAGCGAGAACGCGCCGATCTTGATCCAGCGCTGCGAGCCGCGGATCTCGGGCGCGATCAGGAAGACGAGGACCAGCGCGACCACGCCCACGCCGTACGCGACGTATCCGAAGCGCTCGTAGTGTCGGTGGTCGATCGCGACGATGAGCACCGCGACGCCCGCGCCGAGGGTGAGCCAGTAGATCTGCTGGATGTAGCGATCGGCGAGCGCCTCGGACGCGGCGCTCGTCGCGCTGTAGAGGTTCGCGACGCCGATCACGCAGATCGCCGCGACGGTCACGAACAACGGCCAGTCGAAGTTCTCGCGGAAGCCCTTCCCGATCGTCGTCTGGACCGCCACGCCTACCTCCGCGCCATCCGGGAGCCGCCCGGGCTCGCCGCGCTCGCCGTGCTCGCCGTCCCGCCGAGGTACTCCTCGAGCACGTTCACCGCGATCGGCGCCGCGTTCGTGCCGCCGCCGCCGCCGTGCTCGACGAGCACGACGATGGCGACCTGGGGATCCTCCGCCGGCGCGAAGCCGGCGAACCACGCGTGCGCCCGCCGCGTCCACGTGCCGCGATCGGGGTCTCCCGGGAGCACGCGCTGCGAGACCTGCGCGGTGCCCGTCTTGCCGGCGATCGACACGCTGCCGCCGACGTCGTGGAAGGCCTCGTAGGCCGTCCCCGCCGGGTCGTTCACCGCGCCGTAGAGCCCGTCGATCACGAGCGCGAGGTGCTCCTGCGACACGTGCCCGCGGCGCCGCCCCCGCGGCTCGAACTCCTCGACGGTCTCGCCGCCGGGCGTGGTCACGCGCTCCACGATCTGCGGGACGTACAGCGTCCCGCCGTTCGCCATCGCCGCGTACGACATCGCGAGCTGCAGGAGGTTCGAGCGCGTGTCGCCCTGGCCGATCGCGGTGTTGAGCGTGTAGCCGAGCCGGAACTGGCGCCCGTTGGTCTCGTACCAGCCGCGCGTCGGTACGAGCCCCGCCGCCTCCGCGTTGATGCCGATGCCGGTGCGGCGGCCGAGCCCGAAGTCCCCCGCGAGGTGGGCGAGCTCGTCCTGCCCGACCTGCTGCGCGAGCTGGTAGAAGTAGACGTTGCACGACTGCACGAGCGCCTCGCGCATGTTCACGTCGCCGTGCGACTGCGTGCAGTGGAAGCGCCGGTTGCCGAGCTCGATCGACCCGTCGCAGTGCACGGTCTCGGCGGGGTCGAGGACCCCGTGCTCGAGCGCGGCGAGGGCCGCGAAGGGCTTGAACGTCGAGCCGGGGAACCACGACTCGTAGATCGTCTTGTCGATCAGCGGCCGGAACGGATCGTCGCGGAGCTCCGCGTACTCGGTGTGCGTGAGGCCGCGCGAGAACGCCCCGAGGTCGTAGCTGGGCTTGGAGTAGAGCGCGCGGACCGCGCCGGTGCGCACGTCGACGACCACCGCGGCGCCCGACGGACGGCCCGAGAACGCGCGGTGGATGATCCGCATCAGGTCCATGTCGAGGGTGAGCTCGAGGTCTCGCCCGGGGACTGGCTCGCGCCGCGTGGGCCGCTCGTCGCTCGAGCCGACCGCCTCGTCGAGCTCGCGCCCGCGCACGTCGACGAAGACGCGCCGGTAGCCGCGGCGCCCGCGGAGGTAGCTCTCCCACGCGCGCTCGATGCCGGTGCGCCCGATCCGATCGCCGAGGCGGTAGCCCGCGGGCGCGAGGCGCTCGAGCTCCTCGCCGCTGATCTCGTTGAGGTAGCCGACCGCGTGCGCCCCGAGCTGCTCGAACGGATAGGTCCTTACCGGCTCCGCGAGCGTCGTGATGCACGGCAGGCGCACCGGGCGCTCGGCCGTGCCGGCGCGCGCGCACAGGTCCTGCTGGTGCGTCTCGATCGCCGCGAGCTGGTCGCGCGAGATGTCCGTGAACACGCGGATCTGGTGCGCGCGCCGCGGCGCGGGGACCTCCGCGATGCGCGTCGCGAGGGCGCGTCGCGCCTCCGCGTCCATCCCCATGAGCTCGGCGATCCGGGCCAGATCCGCGTCCGCGAGGTACTGCGGCGTGAGGTAGACGTTGTAGGCCGCGCGGTTGGTCGCGACGACGCGCCCCTCGCTGTCGCGGATCAGCCCGCGCGTCGCGGGCAGGGTGATCGTGCGCGTGATGTTCTCGCGCGCGAGGCCCGCGTAGTGGTCGTACTCGACGAGCTGGAGCTGGATCATCCGCGCGAGCAGCACGGTGAACGCGCAGATCACGACGAGGGCCATCCACTTGTAGCGCTTCTTGAACTCGCCGACCTCGCGGCGGACGGACAAGAGGCTCACGCGGGCGTCTCCTCGCGGCGGCGCGTCACGAGCCCGTCGATCCGGCGCACGAGCGCGAAGATCACCGGCGCGGCGACCGCGGTGCTCGCGGCGCCCGCGACGAGCGACGTGACGGTGTGCGTCGCCGAGTCGAGCGGGAAGGGCGCGGGCGGCTCGAAGATCGCGCGCAGCGCGAGGAGGCCGCCGCCCGCGATCAGCGCGAAGACGAAGCAGGTGAGGCCCTGGAGCGCGGGCCCGCGCATGAAGAGGTTGAGCCCCGCGCCGCGCGCGATCAGGAAGCACGCGACCATCACGAACGTCGAGAGCCCCATCGCCGAGCCGCAGAACGAGTCGAGGAGGTAGCCGAGCGCGAAGCTGAGGAGCGCGCCCTTCACCACGTGCACGTCGTTCGCGACGCCGAGGAAGATCACGATCGGCAGGACGAGGTTCGGCGCCCACTCGCCGAGCGGCATCAGCACCGCGATCGCGGCCTGCATCACGAGGAGCAGGAACCCGAGCAGCACGAACGCGGCGCTCCGCATCGGCTCAGAGCTCCTCGCCCTCGATCGTCTCGCCGGTGTGCTCGACGAGGCTCTGCGTGCGCGAGCCCTCGGTCAGGATGAGCACCTCGTCGAGGCTCGAGAAGCTGACCGCGGGCGTGACCTCGGCCTCCTGGTTGAGGCCGAACTCGCGCCGCACGATCCGCGTCACGCGGCCGACGAGGATCGACGCGGGGAAGCGCTGCCCCAGGCCCGAGGTGTGGACGAGGTCGCCGACGCGGATGTCGTCCTGCCGGCGCAGGTACTGGATCTGCGCGAGGTAGCGGTCGTCCTCGCCGGTCCCGCGGAGCATCCCGCGCGCGCCGGTGCGCTGGACCACCACGTCGACCGCGCTGGTGCGATCCACGGTGAGCCGCACGTCGCTGTAGCGGCCCCACGAGCGCTGGATCTGCCCGACGAGACCCTCGGAGGTGATCACGGGCATGCCGGGGCGCACGCGGTCGCGCTCGCCGCGGTCGAGCCGGATGCGCGTGACGCGGAAGAAGCGCGACACGTCGCGCCCGATCACCTGCGCGCCGATCAGGTCGCCGCCGATCCGCTCGCGGAGCTGCAGGAGCGAGCGCAGGCGGCGGTTCTCGAGCGCCTCGTGGCGCAGGCGCCGGTTCTCCTCGGTGAGCCGCGCGTTCTCGGAGCGGAGCCGGTCGTTCTCTTCCTTGACGTCGACGAGGTAGACGTAGTCCTGCCACACGCCGGAGAACCAGCGCGCGGTCGTCGACGCGATCATCTGGATGGGCGCGCTGATGGAGAGCACCGTGCGGTCGAGCGCGTTGGTGTTCTCCGGGTCGTCGGGGTCCTTGAGGTTCGCGTTCAAGAAGAAGAACGGGATCGCGAGCAGGGCCACGCAGATGGCGGCGTCGCGAAATCGCTTGAACGAGCTCATCTCGGATCCCGGGCTGCTTGCTACCTCGGCGTGGCGTGCGTTTGTTCCCGCGCCCCCGCGAGGGGAAGTCCATGGGAGTAGATCAGCCCCCGGGCCTCGGCAAGTCGGCCGTGATACGGTGCGGCCCGTGGCGCAGGCGCTGGCGGACGAGAGCGGCCGGCTCGTCGGGGAGCTGCACGCCGCGTTGCAGGAGATGGATCCGGCGCGGTGGAACGCGTCCGCGGTCGAGGCCCTGCGCGTGCGGATCGAGGCGATCGCCGACGGCCTGCACGCGCTGACGGAGGCCCCGTGGGCGCAGCACGAGGAGTCCGACGAGCTGCGCGCGCAGCTCGAGTCGGTGCGCGAGGCGCTGCGCGCCGTGCCCGCCGCGGACGGCTCGTTCGCGTCGGCGCGCTCCGCGTGGATGGCGTTCCGCCGCGAGCTCGTCCCGCGCTACGAGGCCGCGCGCAGCGCGCTGTCGACCTACGCCGTCCACGTCCCGAGCCTGCGCCCGACGAACTACCGGCGCTCGTTCTTCCACGCGCTGATGGGGACGATCACGCTCGCGATCCTCTACGCGCTCCCCGACCCGGTCTGGGGCATCGCGATCACGGGCGCGTTCGTCGCGTGGGCCTGGACGATGGAGACGCTGCGCCGCACGAGCGGGCGGCTCAACGCGCTCCTGATGAAGGCGTTCGCCCCGGTCGCGCATCCGCACGAGACGAACCGCGTCAACTCCGCGAGCTGGTACGTCACCGCGTTGTTCCTCCTCTCGCTCACGCGCGCGCCGCTCCCGTGCGCGATCGGCGTCGCGGTGCTCGCGTTCGGCGATCCCGCGGCGGCGCTCGTCGGCCGCCGCTTCGGCCGCGTCGCGCTCGCGTACGGGCGCACGCTCGAGGGGAGCCTCGCGTTCTTCGTCGCGGGGGGCCTCCTCGCGTTCGGCGTCGCCATGCTCTTCGCGCCGGCGCTCGCGTGGCCGGCGCTCCTCGCGATGGCGGGCGCGGGCGCGCTCGCGGGGTGCCTCGCCGAGCTCTCGAGCCTGCGGATCGATGACAACTTGAGTGTCGCGCTCGCGGCGGCGGGGGCCGCCGCCCTCGCGGGCTGGGCCCTCGGCGTCCCGATGTGAGGCAGCAGCTTCGCCCTGCCATGCCTCTCTCAGGGGGCGGCGCTGCCAGTGGAGGCGAGTCTCGCTGACGCCGCGTCAAACTCCCTCTGCAACTCGTCGGTGTCGTTGAACGCGCCGATGCGCCCGAAGGCACCTCCCAGCGAGATGCTCACCGCGAAGGACGTGTGCTCCGGCGAAGTGACCGTCTGCAGGAGCTGGAGCGACAGGCCCAGGGCGAAGCGCTCGAAGGGGCCGGTTTGGTCTGCGACGACCGAGTCACCGAAGAGGAAACGGAAGTCGGCTCGGCCACCCGTCACGAGACCGACGAGGAGACCCTGTCCGAAGAAGGGGTCATGGAACACCTCGATGTGGGGTCCGACCAGCGCCGCGACGGATACCTCGAGGGTGGCGTGGCCAGCTCCATCGAAACGGTGCGCATGCCACGCCAGGCCCGCACGGAGCGGGACCTGGACGACGTCGCGCTCCATATCGTGCCCAGGAAACCCGACCTGCACCCCGAGAACGATTCCGATCGAGCGCTCGACGTAGAGCCTCCGCTCGGCTCCGAGCCCGATGCGGAACGTCGCGGTGCCGGCGTAGTTCTCGGAGGAGACCCGTGACCACTGTCCGCCCACGCCGAGCGACAGGTCGACCAGCCACTCACTCAGGCCGTCACGCTGAGAGTCGCTGTTCTGCGCGAACGCGCTCGCGGCAGGGGCGAGTGTCAGAACCGAGGTCATGACGTAGATCCAGGGCTTCCACGTCATAGCGCGACCCCGACATCGACCTCGAAGAACCCTCCGAAATCCGACATTCCGGCCACCATGCCCCCGGCGGGACGAACGATGAAGATCCACAAGTGAACGGATCCGTACACGCCGAACTGACCAGCGAAACCGATCTCTTCGGTACTGTCGGGCCGCTCACCGGTCCCCACGCCGAACCGCGCAAGCCCACCCACACCCAAGTCGATCTCGTTCGAGAAGTAGTAGGCATAGCCACCTCGAAGAGTCGGTCCGAAGACACGAGTTGGCGCTCCGATCCACCCGTCTGGCGCGCCCGCTCTGTTCTCCCAATCGCTGGACCCGGCTAGGAAGCTCAGCTCGAGACCGAGCACCAGGCTGTGCCCCGACGAGTGAAGGGGCGTGAAGCGGATCCCTGCAGTGAGCACTGCGCGGTGAGCGAGTCCCGAATGTCCGCCCACGACCGAGTACCCGATGGCGGCCAGAGCTCGAGTGGGCGAAGGGGATGTCGAGCTCGCATCATCGGCTTCGGCGACGCATGAAGGAATGGCGCAGATCAATCCGATAAACACCCACGAGACTGCCCCCTTCGGCCGCCTCTCGGGTTGCGCTCCGATCGCGTTTATTTGCCCGCCCATCTGTCTCGATGGGACCGTAGCGCCCGAATGGCGTCAACAAACCGGCTCCTCGTGGCGATGGCGCTCGTCATGACGTGCGGATGCTATCCCCGCGTGGACGAGCCCCCTGCCGACGGGGCGGAGCCCTGCGCGACGGCCGCCCCTACGGACGCCGGATCGATTCGCCGCTGCGGGGTGGGGTCGAGCACCTGCATCGAAGTCTGCAAGGAGCTCAACGCCGCGGAAGGTATCGACGCGTCTAGCGGGGACGCCTCGACGAGCACTCCTGACTCGGGGATGGACGCCGCTCTGCCTGACGCCGGACCGATGGACTCGGGCGCCGAAACGGACGCCGGTGACCCTGTCGATGCCGCTCCGGTTCCGGACGCGACTCCCGTCGACGCGCCCGTGGACGCGTCCGCGGGACCGGGGGATGCGGGCGTCGATGGCGGCCGTGAGGCCGAGGCGAGCGCATGCGCTAGCCCACGGGATCGTCGGCGCCCCCTCATGGGTTTCGCCGATCTGCACACCCACCCGGCCGCCCATCTCGGGTTCGGTGGAAACCCGACGGGCTACGGCGGCCTCATGTGGGGCGGACCGTATGCGAACACGGATCTGGGCCCGATCGACTCGAACCTCCGCTACCCCGCCGTGTGCGATCCGTCCGCGCGCCCTGCGAACTACGTGGTGCGCAACATCCCGTGCGACCCGGACCTTCACCAGCTCTCGGAGCCCGACCCCGTGCGCCGAGTGACGCGAACGCTGCTGCTTCGCGAGCTGATCGGGAAGGGGAGTCGCTACGCGCACACTTCCGCGGGCCCCGAGCGGCTCGAGTTCGACGCCGGAGCGCCCGAGGCTGGGACGGGACCCACCGAGCCCTTCTCGCGTTGGCCTCACGGACGGGACGCGTCTCATCAATCGATGCAGATCGAGGCGATCCGGCGCGCCTATGACGGGGGCCTGCGCTTGATCCTGGCGTCCGTGTCGAGCGTGCAGAGCTTCAGCGGCCTCGCGAGCGTCGAGGCATTCCCGGACTCCGTGCCGATCTCCTTCGAGGAGGAGCTCCGGATCGCCGAAGAGCAGTTGGCTTTCAT
>JAYRVK010001194.1:0-8250 GCA_041918555.1 Sandaracinaceae bacterium | reverse complement strand
GCCGGTGCGCCTCGACCCCCTCGAGGAACCGCCGCCGCCACTCCGGCTCCTCGATCCCCGCGGCCACCTCGTCGAGCCGCGCCGCGCCCCGCGCGAGGACCGCGCGCGCCTCCTCCGCAAGGCCGCGGGCCTCCAGCACCGCGCCGCGCAGGAGGAACACCTCGGCCTCGTCCTCCTCGAGCCCGCCGAGCTCGTCGCGCAGACGGAGCGCGCTCGCGGAGCGCGCGTCGGCCTCGTCGAGATCACCGGCCGCGAGCGCGGCCCAGCCCGCGACCGCGTCGGCCGCCGCGCGCGTGGCCGGCTGCTTGAGCGCGTCGGCCCGCTCGCCGATCGCGATCGCCGCCTCGCGCGAGCCCTCCAGGCGCGCCGCGTAGAGCCGCGCCGTCAGCTCGAGCCGCGGGTCCTTGGCCTCCCGCGCGATCCGCTCCGCGTCCGCGAGCGCGGCCCGCGCACGGTCGCGGTCGCCCGAGCGCATCCGCGCGTAGCCGAGGTTGACGCTCGCGTATCCCTCGAGGAGCCGATAGCCGAGCTGGCGGCCTCGCTCGATCGCCTTCTCGAGCGCGGCCTCCGCCTCCGCGTACATCCCCACGCGGTTGTAGAGATCGGCGAGGTTGCTCTCCATGCTCGCCGCGAGGCGCAGATCCCCCGCGCGCAACAGGTGCCGCACCGCGCGCAGCCACGCGTCGCGCCGCTCGCCGAGCTTCCCGCGCGCCGCCGCGAGCTCCGCGCGGATCGCCTCCACGTAGGCCGCCGACTTCGGGCCCACGCGGTCGATCGACCCGGCCGCCTCGTCGAGGAGCCGCGCCGCCTCGTCGGCCTCGCCCGCGTAGATCCGCGCCGCGGCCGAGCGCGCGAGCGCCATCACGAGCGCCTCGACGTCGCCGCTCTGCCGCGCCGCGGCGACCGCGTCGCGCCCGGCCTCGTTCGCCTCCGTCACCCGCCCCGTCCGCGTGAGCAAGGCGACTTGCTCGACCCGGACCCGCGCGCGCTCCAGGTCCGAGGCCGCCGCCGCGAGCGCGCTCTCGAGCGCGCGGGCCTGCGCGTCGCGATCCCCCTTGAAGCGGAGCGCGTCCGCGCGCGCGAAGAAGAGCTCGAAGCGGGCCTCGACCGCACAGTCGAGCGCGAGGGCGCGCTCGGAGCAGCGCAGGACCGTGTCGGTGTCGCAGCGCCGCGCCGCCGCGGCGGTGGCCGAGACGTACCAGCCGGCCGCGCGCGCGGGCTCCCCGGCCGCGAAGAAGTGGGCCCCCACGCGCTCGAGGTCGCGGTCCCGGAGCGCCGCGAGGTGCTCACCCGCCAGCCGATGGAGCTCGCGCCGGCGCGCCTCGGCGAGCATGTCGTACGCGACCTCGCGCACGAGCTCGTTCGAGAAGCGGAACCGCGGCTCGGCCGCGCCCCCCGCCCGACGGAAGAGCCCGCGGCGCACGAGCGCGGGGATCGCGGGCCCGAGGTCGTCCTTCCCGAGCGCGGCGAGCTCGCGCGAGGTGAACGGCGGGTCGAGCACCGCGGCGCGCTTGCAGAGCTCCTTCTCGTCGGCCGAGAGGTGATCGAGCCGGGACTGCACCGCGACCTGCACGGTGAGAGGGAGCGGCAGCTCGGTGCCCTCGTCCGTGAACGCTCGGTCCTCGACGAGCGACAACACGATTTGCTCCACGAACGCCGGGTTCCCGGCGGAGCGCTCGTGGAGCTCGGCGGCGAGCGCGTCGGCCACGGGCTGGCCCGCCACCCGCTGCGCGAGCGCCGCCACGTCGGCCGCGCCGAGCCCGTCGAGCCGGAGCGACACCAGGTGCCCGCGCGTGAACCGGGCCGAGGCGTCGAGGTCGGGGCGCGCGCTCGACGCGAGGAGGAGCGGACGCCCCGCCATGCGCTCGGGGAGCTCCTCGAGCACGCGCATCGACGCATCGTCGGCCCAGTGCAGGTCCTCGACGCGCAGGACCACCCCGCGCTCGCGGAGCAGCCCCTCGATCAGCTCGACGAACGCCAGCTGCACGCGATCGTGCATGAGCTGCGGGTCGCGGCGCGCGCCGAGCAGCGCGGGGCTCTCGGGGACCTCGATCCCGACGAGGTCCCCGAGGAAGCGCGCGTGCTCCTCCGCGACGTCGAGGTCGTCGACGAGCGCCGCGAGCTCGGCGCGGAGCGCCCGCCAGCGCGCGGCGTCGTCCTCGGCGTCGAGGCCGAGCACGAAGCTCCGCACGAGGGCCGCGAGCAGCGCGAAGCTCGACTCGGCGCGGTGCGCCTCGGCCGCGGCCTCGAGGATCGTGTACGCGGGGGCGGTCTCGCCCAGCGCCGGCAGCTCGTCGATCAGCCGCGTCTTGCCGATCCCGAGCGGCCCCGTCGCGAGGATCACGGTCGGCCGGTGGTGCGCGAGCGCGGTCCGCTCGGCGGCGCGCAGGAGCTCGAGCTCCGGCCCCCGCCCGAGGAGCACCGCGGGCTTGCTCTCGAGGACCGTGGCGCGCGTGCGCTTGGCCTCGGTCTCCTCGCGCAGCTCCGCGAGGCCGTCCCCGAGATCGCGCAGCGGTACGTCGCCGAGCTGCCGCGCGATCGCGGGGGACACGACGACCCCGCGCGTCCACACGCCGCTCCCGCGCTCCGCGTCCCGCAGCGCCTCGCCGGCGAGGCCCACCCCCTCCTGCGCCGCGCGCCCCGCGCCGACGCTCATGCGCAGCGCGGTGGGCCGCGCGGTCAGCGCGGCGCGCGTCGCCCGGCGCACCTCGTCGCCCTCGGTCCGCCGGTGCCCGAAGAGCCCGATCGCGCGCTCGCCCGCGAGCCCGAGGAGCTCGCCGCCGTGGCCCTCGATCACGCGCCGCAGCGCCTCCCGATCGATCACCGCCTCGGCGAGGACCAGGACGACCACGCGCTGCTCGCCCGAGGCGATGAGCCCCGGCGGCCGCTCGGACACGGCGCGGCGCGACGCGGTCTCGCCCGGGTCGACCGCGGCGAGCGCCTCCGCGAGCGCGCCGACGCTCGGCCACCGATCCTCGGCGCGCTTCGCGAGCGCCCCGAGCACGACCCGCTCGAGGCTCGCCGGCACCTCGGCGCGCTCCGACGGGGGCACGAGCGGCTCGACCAGCGTGGCGAGCATCGTGCCGAGCGCGGTCTCCTTCTCGAAGGGCGGCACGCCGGTGAGGCACTCGTAGAGGACGGCGCCGACCGCCCACACGTCGACGCGCGGATCGTCGGCCGGCTCACCGCGCGCCTGCTCGGGCGCGAGGTAGGCGGGCGTGCCGACCACGTGGCCGTGCACCGTGAGCTGGGTCTCGCGGCTCGAGAGGTGGGCCACGCCGAAGTCGAGGACCTTCGCGCGGCCCTCGCGGGTGACAAATATGTTTGCTGGCTTCAGATCGCGGTGGACGACCCCCGCCGCGTGAACCGCCGCGAGCCCGTGGCAGAGATCGAGCGCGAGCGGCAGGAGCTCGTCGAGCGGCAGGACGCCGCGGTCGAGGCGCTCGCGCAGGCTCTCGCCCTCGAGGAGCTCGAAGGCGATGAACGGCGTCCCGTCCTCGTCGGTCCCCGCGTCGAGCACGCGCACGACGTTCTCGTGCTCGATCCGGATGCCCGCCTCGCGCCGGAAGCGCTCGCGCGCGTGGCTGCCCGCGAGGGTGGTGCGGATCACCTTGAGCGCCACCGGCTCGCCGGTGCCGCCCCGCGCCCGGAACACCACGGCCATGCCGCCCTCGCCGACGAGGCCCGTGAGCTCGTAGGGGCCGATGCGACTCCGCCCGAGCGGGTGAGTCGACGCCTCGAGCGTCTCGGCGTTCTCGGCCAGCGGCACCACGGCGAGCATAGCCCCCGTTCCACCCGGAGCGGATCACCACCGACCGTATTGTGTACGGAGTCGGAGCGGGCTTAGGCTCGGTGACCGCGCTCCGTGTGGAGCCGGCAGAGGAGAGGGTTTCATGCAGGACAAGAAGACACTCGAGGAAGGCGCCATCGTGACCGAGCGCGTCAGCCGCCGCTCGGCGGCGACGGCGATCGGTGGCACGGTGCTCGGCGCGCTCGCGATCGCGGCGGGCTCGCCCGCCGGCAAGGCCTCGGCGCAGACCGACAGTGACTCGGGCCCGGGCGCGGACGCGGCCGGCCGTGGGCGCACCGGCGGCACGGACAGCGACTCCGGCCCGAACGCCGACCGCGGCGGACACGGCCGCGGGCGCAGCGGCTGCTCGGACAGCGACTCCGGTCCGAACTCGGATCCGGCGGGCAACGGCCGTAGCTGCTGAGCTGAGGGCCCTCGCCGACGGGCGATCGATCGGCGACGAATCCCTCCTTCGCTACCCGCGGAGGGGGGATTCGGCCGTTCGAAGCCTCAGGAGCCGGCGCTCGCCAGGAGGTTCGCGAGGACGAGCCCCCCCACGATCACCGCGACGATCACCGCCACCGCGATCCCGATCGCCCGGTCGCGCCCCTTCTGCTGGCGCATCAGCTCGTCCCGCAGCCCGAAGACCCCGTGCTTCAGGCGGTGACGCGCGATCGCGGTCTCGTCGACGTGGTCGGAGAGCAGGATCGCCGCGCGGCAGAACTTGCAAATCAACTGGACACTGCCGTCGTCGCGCACGGGGTTGTGGCCGCCGCACTTCGGGCACGCGAGGCCCTCCGCGAGCAGGCGCTTGTACGCCTCGTTCCCCGCGACCTGGCGATCCATGTCCAGCCGGAAGCGCGCCTCGTCGGAGATGTGCTGCCGGACGAGCTGCGCGCCCCCGCAGGCGCCGCACGTGAGCTCGCGGACCGAGAGGTCGAGCGGCACCGCCACCGCGGCCTGGCAGTGGACGCACTTGCCCTCGCGGTGATCGCGGCTCCCCCCGTCGAAGCGCGGGGCGTTGCGCATGTTCTCTTCGTGGTTGGCCATCGCGGCCTTCGGATCGGCCGCGAGCTTCTCGAGATGACCGACGAGCGCGTCGGCGGAGACGGCGGCCGTCCCCGCGAAGTCCGCCGTGGCGAGCGTCGCGTGGCAGAACGCGCACGCGAACGTCGGGACGAGCAGGTCGTCGGGGAGCGGCGTGGTGGCCCCGCACTGCGGACACGTCACGCCTCGATCGCTCGCCATCCATCACCTCCGAGATCGAGCGCGTACTCTCGCACGACCGCGCGCCGGTCACACTGCGGTATGGTGGCGAGGTATGTCCCAGCCGCTCCTGCCGCAGCCGATGGTGCGCGCCGAAGGCCGAGGGTGCCTCGCGAGCATCGTCCTGAACCTCATCGTGGTCGTGGTCGTCCTCGGGCTCCTCGGGATCGCGGCGCTCGCCGCGCGCCTCGCGCCCGAGGGGGCGCGGCTCCCCGTGGTCGCGTTCACGTTCGCCGGCGGCGTCTTCGTGTTCGCGATCGCGATCCTCGGCTACGCCGCCATCCGCGCGGCGCGCTGGGACGCGGCGTGGAAGCCGCTCGGCCTCGCGGGCCACACGTACATGATCAGCCTGCGCCGCTGGGACGGCTCGTTCCAGGGGCGCTCGATCGACGCCACGCTCCACAAGGGCCCGCTCCTCGAGGTGCTCGTGACCGCGCGGACCGCGACGACCGCCGCGCTCGGCGCGCGCAGCGGCGCGGGCAGCGCCTTCGGAGGCGCCCTCGGGCTCACCGAGCTCCCCCTCCAGGATCCGGCGTACGCGCCGTTCATCGCGTCGGCGGACGATCCGCGCTGGGGCCAGGCGCTCTTCGCGGATCCGCGCACCAAGGGCGTCGTGGCGAGGCTGATGATCGATCCGACGGGGCGCGAGCTCCGCTCCCTGCGCATCGAGCCCGGACGGCTCCGGTTCCGCAGGCACTACGTGAAGCCGGGCGCGATGAGCGCCGCGGACAACGGGCAGATGCTCGCCGACCTCGCGACCATCGCGAGCGTCGCCGAGTCGCTCCCGGCCCCGGCCCAGCCGATGACCGCGCAGCAGGCCGCCGCGCGCAACGCCTCGGGCGTCGCCCGGGTCGCGGTGGTGGCGCTCGGGGTGATGCTCCTGATCAGCGCCTGCTTGATCGCGCCGATCGTGGCCTTCGTGATCGCGGTGTCGAGGCCCGCGAGCTCGACGCCTGCGGAGCCGGCGCCCGTCCTCGAGCCCGCGCCCGACGAGGCGCCCGAGCCGCACGGCCCGCGGCGGCGGCGGTTCCGCAACCGCTGACGGACATGCGCACGGGCGGTCGCACCCTGGTCGCGCTCCTCGTGCTCGGCTGCTCGTCCGAGCCGACCCCACCCGGGCCCACCCCGACGGTCCCCGACGCGGTGCCCGTCGCGGCGCCGGAGGTCGCTCCCGCGCCCGACGCGCCGGCGCCACGGCCGTTGCCCGCCTTCCTCGTCTACGGCCCGGAGTCGACCACGCTCGTGCCGCTCGATCCCGACGAGGCGCCGCGCACCGCGCCGGGACACTTCGTCGCGAGCCTCGAGGCCCCGCGCGAGGTCGTCCACCGCGTGGTCCCCGCATCGGGCCCGGCGGTCGGCATCCCGGCGTGCGCCTGCGGAACGATCGAGGGCGCGTGCCTCGGCTCGGCCATCCTGCGGACGATCCACGCCGGCGAGCGCGTCCGCGTGGACGACTCCTTTTGTCCGTGCTGGTCCACGCCCGAGTCGACCGCGTGGCCGCGGCGGCCGCGCTACCCCGTCGACCAAAACGGCGAGAGCCTGGGGCCGTGCGACGAGGTGCGCGGTCCCGACCCCGTCGTCTCGCTCGTGAGCGGACGGCTCTACACCTCGGCGTGGGGCTCCTCGATCGACGAGCCGTGCGCGCGCGACGCGGAGAGCCTCAACGTGTACGACGCGTGGGGCGAGGAGCTCCCGCTGGTCGACGCGGCGATGGCGCCGCTGCCGACGGAGGGACCGCGGCGCTGCGACAGCGGCGAGGAGCGCGCGCGGGGCGGCCGCGTCTGCCCGGCCCGGCGGTCCGGCCGGGACGAAGACGGCGAGGAGACGGGCGATCCGTGCGATCCGGCTCGAATCGACTTCGAGCACGCCGCCCTCGACGACGGTCGCTACTGCCGGATCGAGCGCGGCGCGGATCCGATGGGTGACAACGTGACTTGCGAGACATGCGTCGACGTGTCTCCCGCGCGCTGCCCCTCGGCGCTCGACCCGTGCGGCGACCCGACGCCGTTCCGCGACGCGTTCGGGCGCGGTGAGTCGTGGTGGGTCGCGACGGACGGACGCGCCGCCCTCGTCGCCGGAGCGCGCGGGTCGCGCCTCCTCGTCGGGGGTGAGCCTCCGCGCGACGTCGCGCTCGAGCGGAGCGCGATCGTCGGCGTCCTCTTCCACCCCGACGCGGCCGGCATCCTCGCGGCGATGACGCACGACGCGTCGATCGAAGCGCCGGCACCGCCCCGCGCGTGCGAGGACGACGGAGGCTGCCGCGACGGCCGCGTCTGCACCAACGGCGCGTGCCATCCGCGCTGCTCGCGGGACGAGGACTGCGATCGCTCGGGGCAGTGTGGCGCCCGCTGCCGCGACAGCCGCTGCGCGCCGGTGCCCGACGGGCGCTGCGGAGACGACACGCCGTGCGAGGACGGCTTCGCGTGCGCGAGCGGCGCCTGCGTCGACCCCGACGCCGCGCTCGATGCGGACGAGGACGAAGGGGACGGCGACTCGGCGCTCGCGGCAGGGTGCGATGGATCCGCGGATCCACGCGCGGCGGCGGAGGCCTGCTCGCGCGCGCGCCGCGCGGCAGAGCCGGAGGCCGCGGCGAGCTGCCGCTGTGCGCTCGCGACCGCGACCGACCCCCGCCTCCGCGGGGCGGTGCTCTACGAGCTCGGGCGGCTCGCGGAGGACGAAGGTGACCTGGCGAGCGCGCGCGACCACTACTCGCGCTCGCTCGCCGTCCGCCCGAACGACGTGGTCCGCGAGCGACTCGCCGCGGTCGGCGGCTCGCCGGCCGATCCGCGGTGAGGCCCATCGCTCCTCGTCCGGAGGATCGAGGAGCGTCACCCGCGCTCCTTCATGGCGCTCACGCGATCGAGAAGCCGCGCCTCGAGCGCCGCGATCTTCGCGATCCGATCGTCGCTCGTGCGAGCTCAAGGAGTGTGGATGAATCGATCGAGCCGAGGCCGACACGCGACGATCGAGGCCAGGCCGGCGCGCAGCGCCGGCCGTTGGCCGAGGAGGCCCCCACGCGAAGCGTGGGGAGCGAACGCGGCTCTGCCGCGTTCGTACTGGGGTTGGGGGCCCCCTTCGGCAAACTCAGAGGGTGTCGATAAATCGATCGAGGCCAGGCCGGCGCGCAGCGCCGGCTGTCGGCCGAGGGGGACCCCACGCGGAGCGTGGGGAGCGAACGCGCGCAAGCGCGTTCG
>JAYRVK010001193.1:0-8107 GCA_041918555.1 Sandaracinaceae bacterium | reverse complement strand
CGGAGGGGGACCGCGACGCGGCGAAGCGCGCGATGCACACCCTCAAGTCGTCTTCCGCGCTGCTCGGGGCGTCCCGGCTCGCGAGCCTCGCCCGCTTCCTCGAGCAGCGGATCGACGAGGGCGCGCCGATCGGGCCCAAGGAGCTCGAGGAGCTCGAGGCGTGCCGCGAGGCGTCGGTGTCGCGCATCGCGACGCGGCTGCGCTCGCTCTCGCGGTGAGGGGTCAGGCCCCCTCGCTCGGGGTCTCGCGGTTCCGATCCACCGGCGCGATCCACCCGCGCGCGCGCGCCTTCTGCCGGATGGCGGCGACCAGCGCGCCGAAGTCGGCGGGCTTCTGCACGTGGCTCGCCACGCCGAGCGAGCTGAAGCGCCACCAGTCGTCGGCGCCGATCGCGCCGCTGAGCACGATCACGGCCACCGACTCGCCCCCGGGGAGCGAGCGGATCCGCGAGAGCGCCTCGGCGCCGTTCATCCCCGGGAGGTGGTAGTCGAGCAAGAGGAGCTGCGGCATGCGCTTCGCCGCGTTCGCGACCGCGTCCTCGCCGGTGTCGGCGCGGGCCATCGAGACGAGGGTGTCGGCGAACGCGATCTGCGCGGCCCGCTTCGCGAGGCGCGCGAAGACCGGGTCGTCGTCGACGACGAGGATCCGCAGGGCGTCGGCCTCGGCGGGGAGCAGGACCGTGAGGCCCGCCGGCGCGAGGCCCTCCGCGTCGGCGCGCGCGGTCTCGAGGCCGGCGCGGAACGCGGCGCAGGTGCGCGGGCGGCTCGCGGGGTCCTTCGCGAGGGCGCGCGCCACCGGCGCGTCGAACGGCGCGAGCGCGGGCGAGTAGCTCGCGAGCGGGCGCGGCGTGCGGCTGCGGTGCGCCTCCACCACGCCCTGGAGCGACTCGGCCGCGAAGGGCGAGTGGCCCGTGAGGAGCTCGTAGGCGAGGCAGCCGAGCGCGTAGAGGTCGCTCGCGCTCGAGGGCGGCTCGCCGCTCCAGATCTCGGGCGCCACCGTCTCGGGCGTGCCGACCGGCGCCGAGGCGCTCGCGCGCTCGCGCGTCGTCGCGATGCCGAAGTCGACGAGCACCGTGCGGCCCGTCTCGGCCTCGATGATCACGTTCTCGGACTTGATGTCGCGGTGGAGCACCCCGGCCGCGTGTGCGGCGCCGAGCGCGTCGGCGAGGTCGAGCGCGATCGCGATCGCGCGGTGCGGGGGGCCCGCGGCGCGGTTCGCGAAGTGCTGGCGCACGACGTCGCGGAGCGTGGTGCCGGCGACGAGCTCCATGACGAAGAACGGGCGCCCCGCGTCGCGCCCGAACGCGAACACCGCGGGGACGCCGCGGTGTCGGATCGAGGCCAGGGCGCGCGCCTCCTGCGCCGCGCGCTCCACCTCGGCGGCGGAGCTCGCGCGCGCCATGAGCTTGAGCGCGACCGCGCGGTGGAGGTGGATGTCCCACGCGTCGTAGACGCGGCCCATCCCGCCCTGGCCCAGCATCTGCCGGAGCCGGTAGCGCCCATCGACGAGCTCGGTCACGGCGGCGCGCCCCCTCCGACGCGATCGAGCAGCGCCTTCCGCGCGCGTCCGAGCTCGCGCTGGATCTCGGGGAGTCGCTCGCCGAGCTCGCTGGGCGCGTTCTCGAGCCGCTCACAGGCGTCCGCGAGCGCGTGCGCGCCGAGCTGCCGCGCCGCCCCCTTGAGCGCGTGCGCGATCTCCGCGGGGTCGCCCCCGTGCTCGAGCTCGGCGATCCGCTGCTCGGACGTGCGCAAGAAGGATTGCACCAGATCGGTGAGGAAGTCGGGCTCGTCGCCGCCGAGCATCTCGAGCTCGGCCCACATCCCGCTGCTGAGCACGTCGCGCTCGCTCGGGGTCGCCATCATGCGCGCCCTCGCCGGCTCGAGCACCGCTTCGAAGTCCTCGATGCGGAGCGGCTTCACGAGGAACCGATCGAAGCCCGCCGCGCGCGCGCGCTTGCGCTCGCCGCCCTCCTCGTGCGCGGTGAGGGCGAAGAGCGCGGTCGGGCGGCGGCCGGTCTCCTTCTCGAACGCCCGGATGGCCTCGGCGGTCTCGTAGCCGTCCATCCCCGGCATGCGCACGTCGAGGAACACCGCGATGAAGCGCGGGTCCGCGCGGAACGTGGCGAGCGCCTTCGCGCCGTCCTCCACGACCGTCGGCTCGTAGCCGAGGTGCGCGAGCTGCCCCTGCGCCACGCGGCGGTTCACCGGCGTGTCGTCGGCGACGAGCACGCGGCCGCGCCCGCTCAGCGAGGAGCTCGGCGGCCGGCTCGAGGGCGCCTGGTGTGCGGCCCGCCAGATCGCCTTCGCGAGCGTCGCCGGCGAGAACGGCCGCGCCACGCGCACCTCGCCGCGCGTGCGCCGCCCGAGCTCCGAGGGCGCCACCACGCACGCTCCACTCCGCGGTGCGCTCGCCGCCGTCGTGCAGCACCACGTCCTGCTCGTCCTCCACGATCGCGTGGCCGGCCCAGCGCAGCGCCTCGCGCGCGGCCTCGGCCTCGAGCGGATCGGACAGCCGCACCGCGACGCGGTGGGTCTCGGGCTCCTCGACGGACGCGAAGGCCGCGGCCTCGAGCGGCGCGTGCTCGAGCGCGAGCTCGAAGGAGAACGTCGTGCCGCGGCCCACCTCGCTCTCCACCGCGACCTCACCGCCCATCAGCGCGACGAGCCGGCGCGCGATCCCGAGGCCGAGCCCCGTCCCGCCGTAGCGCCGCGCCGTCGACGCCGCGACCTGCTCGAAGGCCTCGAAGAGCCGCGCGCGATCCTCGGCCGCGATGCCGACCCCGGTGTCGCGCACCTCGAAGCGCACCCGCGGGCCGTGCATCGCGACGCGTAGGACCACGTGCCCCGCGTCGGTGAACTTGATCGCGTTCTGCACGAGGTTGGTGACGACCTGGCGAAGCCGGAACGGATCGCCCAGCACGCGCTCGGGCACGTCCGCGTCGACGTGGAGGACGAGCCGCCCCCCCCCTCGCGCCTCCGCGATCGGCGCGAGCGTGTCGAGGGTCTCGCCGAGCACGCGGCGGAGCTCGAGCGGGATCGCCTCGAGCTCCATGCCCCCGGCCTCGAGGCGGCTCGTGTCGAGGAGATCGTCGACGAGCCGCAGGAGCGTCTCGCTCGCCGTCTCGATCGTCTCGGCGTGCACGCGCTGCACGTCGCTGAGGCCGCTCCGCATCAGGAGGTCCGTGCTCCCGAGGATCCCGTTGAGGGGCGTGCGGAGCTCGTGGCTCACGTTCGCGACGAGCGCCGACTTGAGCCGGTTGGCGGCGTCCGCGCGCTCGAGCGCGTCCTCGAGCTCGTCCGCGACCGCGGCGTGCGCGCGATCGTAGAACGCGATCAGCGCCATCGCGAAGAAGGTGAGGATGAGGACGCCCGCCGCGCTCCCGCGCTGGAGGCTGAGGGGGTCCGCCACCGGCGCGAGCTCGGGCCCCACGAACGTCAGCGCGAGCAGGGTGAGCACCTCGAGCGCGACCATCGCGGTCCACACGAGCCCCGCGCGCCAGCCGACGAGCAGGGTCGCGATCATCGGCGCGACGATCAGCGCGTACGAGCGCGGCGCGCCGAGCCCGCCCGCGAGGAGCGCCGACGCGCTGAGGAACCCGAACGCGACGGCGCTGATCACGTAGCCCGAGATCCGCACCGAGCGCGTGACGCGCACGAGCTGCGACATCGCGAGCGACGCGACGATCCCGGCGGCGTTCACGATCATCGCGAGCATCGGGCGCCCGAGCGCGATCTGCGTGAAGAGCGCCATGAGCCCCGCGACCGCGCCGAGCCATGGCAAGAGCACGCAGAGCCGCGCGCGCCGCCGCGTCGTTCCGTCCTGCGCGAGGACCTCGGCGGGGAGGCTCCGGTCGACCCACGCGCGCAGCCGCGGGACGACCCTCCCTTCGGGGCTGGTCATCCAGGCACCGTCGGGAGGGGCGCGGGCATCGGCGCGGGGAATGGTACCGGAGCCGCGCGCGCGGGCCTACTGCGCTGCGCGGAGCGTGCGCACGTGGCCGACCAGCGCGGTGATCCCGCGCTCGTTGAGGGTCCCGCCGTACTGCGGCATCAGGCCCTGGCCCATGCGGATCGCGCGCGCGAAGTCCGCGTCGGTGCGCCCGTCCTGGAACGCGCCGTTCGACAGGTCGGGCATCGACGCCGAGGGCGCCTCCGGCCCGTCGCCGCGGCCGGTCACCCCGTGGCACGAGGCGCAGCGCGACTCGAAGAGCGCGGCCGCGGCGCGCGCGACCATCTCGGGGCTCGGCTCGTCGGGGGGAGCGATCGCCGTCGGCGCGACGGGCGCGTCGGCGGCCACGCGCGCGGGATCGGGCGTCGCCGGCTGCGCGTGATCGGACGCGCGCCACTCGCGGACCGGCCCGCGGCGCTCGTCCTCCTCGCAGGCCGACACGACGAGGAGGGTCGCGAGGGCGAGGAGAGCGCTCGAAGACCGCGGCACCGGCGAGGCATAGACCGACCCTGCCGCCCAGGGCAAGCGCCGGTGTACTAGCGCTCGCGGTGCTCCGTGCCGGCGCCCGCGGTGACGAAGAGCGCGGTGCACTCGCCGGTCACGTCGGCGGTGTGCCACACGCCCGGCGGGTTCACGATCGCCTCGCCCGGCCGCAGCACCACGGAGCGCAGACCCCCCGCGGTCTCTTGGTGGAGCGTGATCTCGCCGGCGAGGCACACCACGAGCTCGTCGCCCTTCGGGTGCACCTCCCAGCCGGTCCAGGGCTCCGAGAAGCTGTGGATCGTCACGAGCCGGCCCTCGGCGCCGTCGCTCCCGTGGCGCGCGCCGTAGCGCTCGTACCAGGCCAGCTCGCCCGTGAAGGGCTCTTGCACGATCACGCGCGCCCCGAGGCCGAGGTGCACGGGCCGCTCGTCGAGGCGAAACGCTCCGTCGCTCATGGGCCCTGCGTCGCACGAGCGTGCGCGCGCGGTCAACCGCTCGCGAGCCACGCGAGCAGCGCGGCGGGCCGATCGAGCACGACCTCGGCGCCCGCGTCGCGCAGGAGCGCGGGCGGACGCATGCCCCACGCGACGCCGATCGGGACGAGCCCCGCCGCGCGCGCGGTCGCCACGTCGACCGGCGTGTCGCCGACGAGCGCGATCGGCGGCGCGAGCGAAGCGGCGAGGGCCAGCGCGGAGGCCGGGTCGGGCTTGCGCGGGCCGCCGTCCCTCTCGCCGAGCACGCCCGTGAAGGGGTGCGCCGGGAAGAGCGCCGCGACGACGCGCACGGTGAGCTCGTGCGGCTTGTTGCTGAGCACCGCGGTCGGCACGCCGCGCCGCGCGAGCTCCGCGAGGAGCGCGTCGATCCCGTCGAACGGGCGCGTGCGCACCACGAGGTGCTCCGCGTAGCGCGCGCGGTACTCGGCGAGCAGTCGATCCACGTCGGCGCCCTCGGGCGCGGCGCGCGCGACGAGCCGGCGCGCGCCCTCGCCGACGAAGTCTTCGACGGCCTGGCGAGAGTGCGTGGGGAAGCCGCGCGCGGCGAGCACGTGGTTCAGCGCATCGGCGAGGTCGTCGAGGCTGTCGACGAGCGTCCCGTCGAGGTCGAAGATCACCGACCGGATCGGGGTCACGCGGGGCCGTCCTCGCGCAGCGCGTCGCGGAGCTGCGCGTAGACCGCGGGGTGGTTCTGCAGCTGGTGGTGCAGCACGCCGCCCTGGTGGGACGTGTCGATCGCGAACGAGCGCGACTCGCGGCGCGGAGGCCCGGACGCGCTCGGCACGCGCACGAGGAGATCGCCGACGAGCTGGCCGAGCGGGTGCTCGGCGTCCTCCGTGAGCGTCGCCGACACGAAGTAGTGCCGGGCGCCCGGCAGGAGCGGCGCCTCGCTCGACGCCTCGGGGAGCGGCGCGAGCCAGTCCTCGTCGACGATCGCGCCGTGGCGCAGGTCGCCGATCCCGTCGCTCCGGCCCGCGAGGATCCGCGCGGGGATCCTCGTGCCCGGCAGATCGATCGCGCCGAGCACGCGGTCGAGGGCGTGCGCGAGCTTGGCGAGCGGCGCGCCCTGGTGCGGCGCGCCGAGGTAGAAGACGCGGCGCACCTTCGCGGTCCACGCGCGGCGGTCCTCGCGGCCGTAGTGGCAGGCGCTGCGCGCGACGAGCCCGCCCATGCTGTGGCCGACGATCGTGAGGTCCTCGAGCGCGCCCGGGTACGCCTCGACGAAGCGCTCGAGCAGCGCGCTCAGCTCGCGCCCGTTCTCCGAGACGTGGCGCCCCGTGTTGTAGCGGAGCCAGACCGGCGTGATCCCGAGGTCGCGCCAGAGGAGCGAGCCGAAGCTCGCGCTCGGGTCGCCGTGGTAGGCCTCGGCCTCGAGGCACCAGCTCCACTCGGTCGTCCCGAGCCCGTGGACGAACAGCGCGACGCGCGGCCCCGCGTCCGGGAGCGCCTCGCGCAACGACTCTTGCTCGAGCGGCACGTAGCGATCGCCCGCGCGCAGCGCCATCGCGACGCCGAGGCCGTTGTCGCGCGCGTGGAGGTGGTGACCGACCGCGGCGTTGACGAGCCCGATCGCCGCGTCGCCGAGCCAGCCGGCTTCGCCGGGCGCGTCGCCGCGCATCGGCACGGCGGCGGGCGGCGCGACCTCGGACCAGAGCGTGCGCTCGGCCGCGTCGAGGCCCGCGTCGGTCACGACCTCGACCGCGCGGTTCCCGAGCTTGATCGCGCCGAGCACGCCGGCCGTCGAGACGCGGCGGATCGAGTCCACGACGCGCGCCGGCTCGCGGAGCGGCGGCGTCGCGTCGGTGACTCGGCGCACCGTGCGCGCGGTGGACTCGTGCCCCTCGCCGACGAGATCCACGGTCGCGTCGACCGCGTCGTGGATCAGCGCCTTGAGCCCCCGCCACCGTCGGACCGTGCTCATCGCACGGACGTGCTGCGCGGTCGGCGCCGCGCGGTCAAGCCGAGGGCTAGTACCCCGGGCCCGAGGTTCGATCCGGGTTCGGCGCAAGCCGAACCCGAGCGAACGGCGGGACCGAGGTACGTCTCGGGTGGGTCCCCCCATCGGGCCCGATGGGGGGAGGGTCTGGAACAGACCCTCCGGAGAAGAGGCTGGGACACGCGCGCTCGAAACCCGGAACGGGTCTTGGCCGCGTGTACTAGCCGCCGATCAGGCTCATGCCGACGTGGGCGTGCTCGTCGACGCCGGGATCCGTGAAGCGATGCCCCGCCTCCTTGGTGCTGAGGGACCAGTGGATCGCCCAGCTCAGATCTGCGTCGCTCGCGCCTGCGCGCACGAGATCGCGCAAGGAAATCGCCTTGCGGTCGGCGAGGCAGGCGCGGACGTCGCCCATCGCGGTGACGCGCACGCGGTTGCACGTCCCGCAGAAGTCGTCGCTGACCGCGGTGATGAAGCCGACGCGTCGGCCCGAGCCGTCGGCCGCCGCGACGTAGCGCGCGGGGCCCGCGTGGCCGACCGCGGCGCCGTCCTCGCGCGCGAGGCGATCCCCGAGCAGCGCGCGCGTCGCCGACGCGGACAGGAAGGTGGACGCGGGGAGCCTCGCGGCCTCGCCGATCGGCATGAGCTCGATGAACCGTGGCGTCAGACCGAGCGCCCACGCCCAGTCCACGAGCGCGCCGACCTCGTCGTCGTTGACGCCGCCGAGGGCCACCGCGTTGATCTTCACCTCGAGCCCCGCGTCGAGCGCCGCGTGCACGCCGGCGAGGACCGAGTCGAGCTCACCGCCGCGCGTGATCGCGTGGAAGCGCGCCGCGTCGAGGGAGTCGATCGACACGTTCACGGAGTCGAGGCCCGCGGCGCGGAGCGGGCGCGCGAGCTCGGCGAGGCGCGCGCCGTTCGTGGTCATCACGAGCTCCTCGATCTCGGTCGAGCCGCGGATCATGTCGACGAGCCGCACGACGTCCTTGCGCACGAGCGGCTCGCCGCCGGTGAAGCGCACGCGCCGGATCCCGCCGGCCGCGAACACCCGGACGATCCGCACGACCTCCTCGAAGGAGAGCAGCTCCGGCCGGAGCGCGTGCTCGTGCTCGCCGCCGGTCGGCATGCAGTAGGTGCACGCATAATTGCACCGATCGGTCAGCGAGAGGCGGAGATAGGTGTAGCGGCGCCCGCCGTGATCGGTGAGCAGCGGCGCGTCGGGCTCCGCGAAGCCCGCGGGGCGCGG
>JAYRVK010001192.1:0-5913 GCA_041918555.1 Sandaracinaceae bacterium | reverse complement strand
GCTCCAGCGCCAGCGCGAGCAGGCGCGCGAGCAGCGGCCCGAGGAGCGGCGGCTCCTCGAGCGGCGGCGCCGCGAGCTCGATCAGCTTCGGCGCGAGCACCAGGAGGCGCAGGAGCGACAGCGGCAGCTCGAGCGCCTGCGGCGCGAGCTCTCGGAGGCCGCGCGGTCGCTCCAGCAGCGCGAGCAGGACCGCGCCGCCGACGACATGGAGCGCGGCGCCGAGGATCTGAACCGGATGGCCCGCCAGCAGCTCTCCGAGCAGGAGATGCAGCAGCTCCAGCAGCAGCTCGAGCAGCTCCGCGAGGCGATCCGCCGCGCAGAGGAGCGGCAGGCCCAGGACGGGCAGCAGGGGCAGCGCCAGCGCGGCCAGGGCCAGCAGGGCCAGGGCCAGATGGATCGGTTCGTCCTGCGCGCGCGCGGCGAGGGCGACGGCGAGGGGATCCCGCTCGCGATCCCCGGTCAGGGCGGGCAACAGGGGCGAGCCGGCCAGGGCCAGGGTCAGGGTCAGGGCGAGGGGCAGGGACAGCAGGGCCAGGGCCAAGGTGAACAACAGCAACGAATGTTGACGCTCGGCGGCGACGGTGAGGGCAACGCGATGCTGGAGATCCCGGGCATGGGCCAGGGGCAGCAGCCCGGCCAGCAGGGAGAAGGCGGCCCGATGCCCGGGCCCGGCGCGGGGACGGGGACGGATCCCACGACGCTCGACGATCCCAGCCGGCTCGGCGGCGACCACACGACGGTGCGCGTCGAGGGCGAGCAGGGCGCGGGCCCGAGCCGGAGCGAGGTGATCCGATCCTCGGGCCAGCGCGGCTTCTCCTCGCGCCCGTACCGCGAGACCTACACCGAGTATCGCGGGCACGCGGAGGAGGTGCTCGAGCGGGACGAGGTCCCGCCGGGCCGCCGCTTCTACGTGCGCCGCTACTTCCAGCTCATCCGTCCCAGGGACTGAACGAGGCACATGGCTGACACCGAGAGCATCCCGAAGCAGCAGGTCGAGGCGTTCCGCCGCGACGTCGACACCGTGCGCGAGGAGGTCGGCAAGATGATCGTCGGCCAGCGCGACATCGTCGACGGCGTCCTCACGTGCCTCATCGCCGGCGGGCACGCGCTCCTCGAGGGCGTGCCGGGGCTCGGCAAGACGATGCTGGTGCGCTCGGTCGCCGAGGCGCTCGACCTCACCTTCTCGCGCATCCAGTTCACGCCCGACCTGATGCCCTCGGACATCCTCGGGACGACGATGATCGTGGAGGACGATCGGGGTCACAAGGAATTCGAGTTCCGCCCGGGCCCCGTCTTCGCGAACCTCGTCCTGGCCGACGAGGTGAACCGCGCGACGCCCAAGACGCAGAGCGCGCTCCTCGAGGTCATGCAGGAGCACTCGGTGACGATGGGCAAGGTCACCCACCGGCTCGAGCAGCCCTACTTCGTGCTCGCCACGCAGAACCCGCTCGAGATGGAGGGCACCTACCCGCTCCCCGAGGCGCAGCTCGATCGCTTCCTCTTCAAGCTCCACGTGGAATTCCCGACCCACGAGGACCTCCACTCGATCCTCGATCGCACGACGGGCGCCGAGGCGCCCGAGGTGAAGCCCGTGCTCGATCGCGAGCGCATCCTCGCGCTGCGCGCGCTCGCGCGGGACGTCGCGGTCGCGCGGCACGTCCAGGACTACGCGATCCGCGTGCTCGAGGCGACGCACCCGGACCGCAAGGGTGCGCCCGAGGAGGTGAGGCGCTTCGTCCGCTTCGGCGCGAGCCCGCGCGGGGCGCAAGCCTGCTTGCTCGCTGCGAAGATCCAGGCGCTCTTCGCCGGCCGCTTCGCCGCGAGCGCCGCCGACGTGCGCGCGGTCGCCAAGCCGTCGCTGCGTCATCGGATCATCCTCAACTTCGAAGGCGAGGCGGAGGGCGTCGAGCGGGACGCGATCCTCGATCGCATCCTCGAGACGGTGAAGGAGACCGCGTAGTGCTCGACTGGCTGCGCGGGGGGCGCGCGCCGAGGTCGGAGGCGGAGGGCGGCCGCGACGACGACGAGCTCTTCGACGAGGAGTTCCAGCGGCGCCTCGAGGTCCTCGCCATCGTCTCGCGACGGCTCGTCGCGGGCCGCACGCGCGCCGAGCGCCGCTCGCACAAGACGGGGAGCGGCATCGAGTTCGCGGATCACCGGCAGTACGCGCCGGGCGACGACTTCCGCCACCTCGACTGGAACCTCTACGCGCGCACCGGCCGGCTCCTGCTCCGGCTCTACGAGGAGGAGGAGGACCTCAGCGTCTACCTCCTCGTGGACGTCTCGCGCTCGATGTCGGTCGGCGCGCCGCACGCGAAGCTGCGCTACGCGAAGCAGCTCGCGGCGGCCCTCTCGTACATCGCGCTCGCGAACCTCGACCGCGTCTCGATCGTCACCTTCTCCGACGAGGTGAGCCGGCGCCTCGCCCCGACCCGGGGCAAGAACACCATCTTCAAGGTGTTCCGGTTCCTGCGCGCGCTCGAGGCCGACGGCCGCACGGGCACCGCCGACGCGATGAAGACGTTCGTCGCGCAGAACCGACGCCGCGGGGTCGCGATCCTGATCAGCGACCTCTACGACCCCGACGGGTTCGAAGGCGGCATCAACACCCTGCGCTACCACAAGTTCGAGCCGTACGTGATCCAGATCTTCGCGCCCGAGGAGGTGCGCCCGCCGCTCCACGGCGACGTGCGCCTCGTCGACAACGAGACCGGCGAGACGCGCGAGGTCACGATCACGCCCCGCGTCCTCGAGCGGTACGCCAAGGCGCACGCCGCGTATCGCGCTCGCATCGACGACTTCTGCACCCAGAAGCACGTCCCCCATCACGCGGTGTGCACGGACGTGCCGTTCGATCAGGCCATCCTCGACATCCTGCGCCGCGGCGGGCTGGTGACGTGATCGGAGCCGCGTCATGGAGCTGATGGGTCTCCCCGCGAGCCAGGTGCTCGCCGTGCTCGGCGGGTTCGCGGCGGCGGTGACCGTCCTCTATCTGCTCAAGCTGCGGCGCCGCCAGGTCGAGGTGCCGTTCGTGCATCTCTGGCACGACGTCCTCGCCGAGAAGCAGACGACCCGATTGTTCTCGGCGCTCAAGCGCTTCCTGTCGTGGCTCCTCGCGCTCGCGGTGGTCGCGGCGCTCGCGCTCGCGATGGGCGACCCACGGCACGCGGGCGCGTCCGCCGACGCGCGGACCACCGTCGTGCTCGTCGACACGAGCGCGTCGATGCAGGCGACCGACGTCGGCCCCGACCGCCTCGGCCGCGCGCGCGAGGAGGTCGAGCGGCTGATCGAGGGCCTCGGCGGCGAGGACTCGATGCTCCTCGCGAGCATGGACGCGGCCACCGTGCCCCTGGGCCCGCTGACCACGGAGCCCCGCGCGCTGCGCGAGGCGCTCGGGCGGATCGCGCCGACCGATCTCGCCGCGGACTTCGGCCGTGGCCTCCGCTTCGCGCACGACGTCTTGCGGGGGCGCCCGCGCCCCCGAGTCATCGTGGTGAGTGACGGCGTGCTCGGAGATCCAGGCGCGGCGGCGCAGCGGCTCCGGGAGGCGCGCGTCGAGATCGACTGGATCCGGATCGGCGAGGGGGGCCCGAACGTCGCGATCACGGCGTTCAGCGTGCGCCGCTACCCGCTCGACGTGAGCCGCAGCGAGGTCCTCGTCGAGCTCTGGAACCCGGGGCAGGCGCCCGCCTCGGTCGAGCTCACGCTCCTCGGCGACGGGCAGCCGATCGACGTGCAGCGCCTGCGCATCGAGGGGGGCGAGCGCCTGCGCCGCTTCTTCACCGACGTGAGCGGCGCCGATCGCACCCTCGAGGCGAGCCTGCAGCTCGCGGACGGGACGCGCGACGCGCAGCCCGCCGACGACCGCGCGTACGCCCGGCTCCCCGCGCGCCGGCGCGCGCGCGTGCAGGCGGTCACCGACGGAAACCTCTACCTCTCGGCGGCGCTCCTCCTCGACGAGTACCTCGAGGTCGTCGAGGTGACGCCGGCGCAGTACCCCGCGGAGGGCCGCTTCGACGTCACGATCTTCGACGGATGGGTCCCGCCGCTCCCGCCCGACACGCCCGTGATCTACCTCGACCCGCGCCCGCCCGAGGGCACGCGGGGACCGTTCGTGGTCACGGGCGCGGTGCCGCGCCCCTTCTTCGATCGCATCGAGCGCGAGCACCCGATCCTGGCGTTCACCGCGCTCGGCGACGTCAACGTCGGAGAGGCCCTCGCGGTCGAGCTCGAGGAGGGCGACCGCGTGATCGCGGGCGACGAGGGCGCGCCGCTCCTCGTGACGGGCTCGCGCGGCGAGCACCCGTTCGTCGCGCTGCTCTTCGACGTACGGCGGAGCGACCTGCCACTGCGCGTGGCGTGGCCGCTGCTGTTGCTGAACTCGATCGATCACTTCGGGCGAGAGGACGCGATCTTCCACTCGAGCTTCGAGACCGGTCGCCCGTGGTACGTCGGCGTCCCCGCGGGCGCGACCGAGGCGACCCTCGTGGCGCCCGACGGAACGGAGCGCGCGATCCCCGTGGTCGACGGACGCGCGATCTGCGCGGGATCCCGCGCGGGCTTCTACCGCGTGGTCACGGGCGGCGCGGAGGAGGTGATCGCCGCGAACCTCGGGCCGAGCGAGGAGGCGATCGTCGAGCCCGCGGCGGCGCTCGCGATCGGCGGCGTCCCCGCGCGCGCCCCCGAGATCGGCGCCGCGGGCGTGCGCACCGAGCTCTGGATGATGCTCGTCGCCGCGGTCCTCGCCCTGCTCCTCGTCGAGTGGTTCACCTACCACCGGAGGTACACGGTATGAGGGCGCGCGCGCTGCTCCTCGCGCTCGCCCTCGGCGCGGGCGCGGCCATCGCGCTCGCGATGGTGCGCGCCCTCGGCGTCGCGCCCAGCGTGGAGATCGAGGGCGAGACCTACGAGCTCCTCGCCCCCTCGGCGCTCGCGATCGTCGGGGTGACGCCGCTCCTCTTCTTCGCGCTCTCGCTCTCGCTCGCGGATCTCCCGCGGCTGCAGCGCTGGCTCGGGGCGCTGCTGCGCACGTTCCTCGTCGCGTGCCTCGCGCTCGCCCTCGCGCGGCTCGCGCGCTCGACGGACGTCACGCGCGTCTCCACGGTGTTCCTGGTCGACGTGTCGGAGTCGGTCACGGACGCGTCCCTCTCGGCGGCGCGCGCGCGCGTGCAGGCGGCGTGGGCGGAGCGCGGCGAGCACGACGTCCGGCTCGTGACGTTCGCGACCGACGCGCGCGTGATCGAGCTCGAGGAGGACGGCGTCCCTGCGCTGGCGCGGCACGGCGGTGACCACGGCGCGGGGACCGACGTCGCGGCCGCGCTCCAGCTCGCCTACGGGCTCTATCCCCCGGGCCACCTGCGACGCGCGGTGGTGCTCTCGGACGGAGGCCAGACGCGCGGGGATCTCTACGCCGAGGCGAGCCGCGCGGCGGAGCTCGGCGTGCGGCTCCACGCCGCGCCGTACGCGGAGGGCGCGCCGCCCGAGGTCGCGGTGACCGCGCTGACGCTGCCCGAGCGGATCGACGTCGGCCAGCCCTTCCCGGTCCGCGTGCACGTCTTCTCGACCACGGCGGCGCGCGCGCGCGTGCGGCTCTATCAGGGCGAGACGCTCAACGGCCTCGACGGCGTCCGCGACGTCGAGCTCACGCCCGGGGACAACCTCGTCGAGCTCCGGTCCGTGGTCCGTGTCGCCGGGCCCGTGACCTACGCGCTCACGGTCGAGCCCGCGGGAGAGGATCGCTTCGAGGACAACGATCGTCTCGCCACCACGGTGGTCGTGCCCGGGCGCCCGACCGTGCTCTACGTCGAGGGCACGCCCGGGCGCGCGACGTACCTCGCGAGCGCGCTGGGCTCCGGCGACTACGAGGTCGACGTGCGCAGCCCGCGGGCGATCCCGACCTCGCTCCGCGAGCTC
>JAYRVK010001191.1:0-2169 GCA_041918555.1 Sandaracinaceae bacterium | reverse complement strand
TTCGCGTGCACGCCACGCTGGAACAGGTCGACTACCGCGACGGCTACGACAACCCGCGCGCGCTCTCCTTCGAGCGCATCGAGGAGCTGCCGATCCACTCCGAGATCGTGATCGGCGTCGCGCCCGCGCCCGACGGCGGCGTCTACTTCCTGCTCGACGCCGACGCGACCTACGACATGCTGCGCGGCATCCGCGTCAGCCCCACCGCGAGCCGCGCCCCGCGCGCGGGCGTCGGCGGCCGGCACGTGCTGGTCGTCGAGGACGCGCCCGTCGCGCGCGAGCTCTTGCTCGGGCTGCTCCGCTCGTTCGGGCTGAAGGTCAGCGACGCGGCCGACGGACGCCAGGGCCTCGCGGCGGCGCGGCAGGACCCGCCGGACCTCATCCTCACCGACATCGAGATGCCCTTCCTCGGCGGCCTCGAGATGATCGAGGAGCTCAACGCCGATCCCGCGCTCGCGACGATCCCGGTGGTGGTGCTCACGACGCGCCAGGACGAGGAGGTCCGCGCGCGCGCCCGCGCGCTCGGCGTGCACGCGTTCCTCTCGAAGCAGCGCTTCGTCGAGAACGAGCTGCGGCAGGTGATCGACCGCTGCCTCACGGGAGGCGGCTGACGTGACGATCCGGATCATCGTCATCGACGACTCGGCGATCGCGCTCGCCAAGATCGAGGAGGTCCTCGAGGAGGCGGCGGACCTGCGCGTGGTGAGGAAGCTCGCGAGCCTCGAGGAGGTGGACCTCGACCGCGCGCTCGCCTCGGCCGACGTGGTGATCGTCGACATGCTGATGCCCGGCCGCTCGGGGCTCGGCGCGCTCGACGACCTCGTCGCGCGGGCGGCGACCGTGGTGGTGAGCGACGCGGCGGCCGACTCGACGATCGCGCGCGAGGCCGGCGCGCGCGGGGTCGGCGGCTACGTGAGCAAGCGCGAGCTCGCGACCGCCACGGGGCGCGAGCGGCTGCGGCGGCTGGTCCGCCGCGCCGCGGCCGGCCGCAAGGCCTCGCCGCTCGCGACGCCGCTCGTCGCGATCGCCGGCTCGACCGGCGCACACCGCGCGCTCGAGCTGCTGGTGCCCGCGCTGAAGGAGGGTACGGCGCGCGCGGTGGTGCTCCAGCACATGCCCGAAGGCGGAGAGGACGGCTTCGTCGCGTGGCTCACGCGGCTCGGCGTGCCCGCCCACCTCGCGGCGCAGGGCGAGGTGCTGATGGCGGGGCACCTCGCGGTGGCCGCCGCGGGACGGCACCTCGAGGTCGAGCGCAGCGGGCGCGTCCGGCTCCGCGCCGCGTCGCAAGACGACTTGCACGTTCCGAGCGCTGACGCGCTCTTCCGATCGCTGATCGCGCTCGGGCCGCACGTGACCGCGGTGGTCCTGAGCGGGCTCGGCCGGGACGGCGCGGGGGCGATCGCCGAGCTCGAGGCCGCGGGGGCGCGGATCCTCGTGCAGGCGCCCGACGAGTGCGTCGCGCGCTCCATGCCCGAGGCCGCGCTCGCCGCGGCCAGGCGCGCCCGCGCGCTGAGCGTCCCCCTGCTCGCCAAGGAGCTCGCGCGCGCCGATGGTCGATGAGCTCACGCTCCGCCCGATCGTCGATCGGCTCCTGCGCTCCCGCATCGGCTTCGCGCCGAGCCCGTGGCCCAAGGCCCTGCGGCGCGCGATCGAGCGCCTCGCGCAGGCGCGGGGCGTCGCGCCCGAGGTGCTCCTCGCGCGCGCCGACGCGGCCCCCGACCCCGAGCTGATGCGCGCGCTGATCGGCGCCGCGACGATCCCGCACACGCGCTTCTTCCGCCATCCGTCGCAGCTCGAGCGGCTCGGTGACGAGCTCGTGTCGCTCGGGCGCCCGGCGCGGATCTGGTCGGCCGGCTGCGCGACGGGCGAGGAGCCCTACAGCCTCGCGCTCCTCGCGCGGGCGCGGGGCGTCCCGGTCCGGATCCTCGCGACCGACGTCAACGAGGAGGTCCTCGAGCACGCGCGGCGCGGCGTGTATCCGGCGCAAGCGGTGCGGCGCGCCGGCCTCGACGCGCAGATCGACGGCGAGTGGCGCGTGCCCGACCCGATCCGCGCGGTCGTGCGCTTCGAGCTGGCGTCGATCGCGTCCGCACGGCCCGAGCACGGCGAGGGCCCCTTCGACTTCGTGCTCTGCCGCAACGTCTTGCTCTACTTCGACGCCGACGAGGC
>JAYRVK010001190.1:0-15828 GCA_041918555.1 Sandaracinaceae bacterium | reverse complement strand
GAACCTCGATCGGTCGCTCCTGACGCGCGCCGACTTCGCGGAGGCCGACTTCGAAGGGGCGAACCTCTCCCAGGTGAACGCGTCGGAGTCCAACTTCGCGGCGGCCACGCTCGAGAAGGCCACCGCGCCCGGGGCCGTCTTCGACCGCGCGCGCATGACGGGCGTGCGCGCCGCCGAGCTCCAGGCCGAGGGCGCGCGCTTCGGCGGGATCGACGCCGAGGGCGCGATGTTCGAGCGCTCCGTCCTGAGCCGCTCCGACCTCTCGCTCAGCCGCCTGAACCGCGCCGACTTCACCCAGGCCGTCCTGATCGCGGTGGAGCTCGACGGCTGCGCGATCCGGCAGGGGCGCTTCGATCACGCGAATTGCCACAGCCTGCGCGCCCGCAAGGCGGATCTGATGGAGGCGACCTTCGAGTCCGCCGACCTCTCCTTCGCCGATCTGCGCGGCGCGAACCTCTTCTCGGCGCAGCTGTGGCGGACCAAGCTCGGCGACACCCGGCTCGAGCAGGCGATCCTCGATGGAACCCTCCTGCAACCCTGAGCCCGAGAGACACGGGTTGCTTCGCCGCGCCCGCGTGGCCAAGGTGGAGGCCTCGTGACCGCCTGCACCTCGAGCACGCGATGAGCACCCGGGCGGAGCGGACGAATCCACCCGCGGCGTACCGGAGCGCGCGGACCGCCCCCGCCGCGGTGACTCAGCTCCACGGCCCCGGCCACGCGCGCGCCTGCTTTCGCGAGGGCGACGAGGCGAGCGCGCGCGTCGCCGTCCCGGGCTACGCGCCCGCGGTGGGCGATCGCGTCCTCGTCACCGTGGACGACGCCGGCGACGCCTGGATCGTCGGGGTGATCGAGGCGGCCCCGCCGACCCCGCTGCTCGACGCGGCGCTCGCCGAGGCCCCAGCCGCGCTCGAGACGATCCGGGATCGCGACGGTCGCCTGTTGTTCGAGTACGACCCCGCCGCGAACCGCGCGGTGCTCCACGTGCCAGAGGGCGATCTCGAGCTCGTCGTCCCCGCCGGCTCGCTGCGCATGCGCGCGCGCGACGGCGTCGCGATCGCGAGCGAGCAGGATCTCGCGCTCCGCGCCGAGCGCGCGGTCGAGGTGAGCGCGGCCGGGGAGACCGCCGCGGAGAGCCGCCTCCGGCTCCAGGCCGGGGAGGTCTCGCTCGTCGGCTCGGTCCTCACGGCCGCCGCGGATCGTGCGGAGCTGATCGCGAAGCGCGCGGGCCTCCACGCGCACACGGTCGAGACGCAGGCCCAGCGCGCGCGGCACGTCGTCGACGTGCTCGAGGTGCGCGCCGGACGGATCGTGGAGCGCGCAAAGGACGTGTACCGCGAGGTCGAGCGGCTCTCGCAGACCCGCGCGGGGAGGCTGCGGATGGTGGCGAAGACCGCCGCCGAGCTCGTCGGAGAGAACACGCTGCTCAAGGCCCGCGACCGGATGAAGGTCAAGGGCGAGCGGATCCACCTGGCCTAGGAGGGGAGATGTTTCCTGCGTCGACCAATGGAGGAGGGATGTGCCTGGCGTTCCCGGACGTCTGCAAGACGCCCGCGCCGCCCGCGCCGTTCGTCCCGATCCCGTACCCGAACACGGCTCAGCTCACGCAGATCCAAGGCAGCTCCGCCTCGGACAAGGTGAAGATCCTCAACAAGAAGACGGCCCACAAGGACACCGTGGTGAGCCGCTCGATGGGGGACGAGGCGGGCACGCTCAAGGGGATGGTGTCCCAGACGAACATGGACAAGGTCGCGCGCACGGTCGGCGTCTCCAAGATCAAGGTCGAGGGCAAGGAAATCGTCACCGTGCTCAAGCCGACCAAGCACAACGGCGCCAACGCGAACGCCCCGCCGGGGTCGCAGCTCGCGCCGAGCCAGACCAAGGTCATCATCCTGGGCTGATTGGGGGAATCAATGGCGGAAGACAATACTCACATCGACAATTCACTCTACTTCGATACTACCGCGGCCGGCTTCGAGCCCGGGGACCTCTTCGTCGGGAAGATGGTGGGGCGTCACACCCTCTCGAGCCTCTTCGAGGTCCAGCTCGAGCTCCAGTGCAACATCGACGGGGGTATAAGTCCCGAGGCCGCGGACGCGTTACTCGACGCGTCGTGCGCGGTCAGCTTCGGGCCGGCCGGCGTGGCGAAGACGTACGGGGTGCTGCGCGAGCTCGAGCGCGTGGACAACAGCCCGGACGGCAAGTACTCCGCGAACCGCGCGGACCTCGTCCCGCGGTTCTGGCTCGCGACGCTCACGCGGCGCTCGCGGGTGTTCAACGAGAAGACGATCCCCGAGATCCTCGAGCAGGTCCTCGCGGAGATGAACCTCGCGCCCGGCGGCGACTTCGAGCTGCGCCTCGCGGAGAGCTACCCGATCCGCGAGTGCGTCGTGCAGTACGAGGAGTCCGACTTCGCGTTCCTGTGCCGCTGGATGGAGCGGTGCGGGATGTTCTACTTCTTCACGCACGACGAGGGCGTCGACAAGCTCGTGATCACCGACGGGAACAGCCAGCTCGTGGCGGTCACCGATCACCCCGAGTGCCTGTTCTCCGGGTTCGGCGACACGATGGCGATCGGCGGGATCCACGCGATGACCCGGCGGCACCGCAAGATGTCGGAGAAGGTCGAGTGCCGCGACTTCAACTGGCGCACCCCCGCCACGCCCCTCGTCGGCGAGCACGACATCGACGCCGCCTTCGGGACCGGTGAAGTGGTTCACTACGGCGACCACTTCAAGGACAACAGCGAGGGCGCGAAGATGGCGCAGGTCCGCGCCGAGTCGCTGGGCACACAGAAGACCACGTTCCGTGGGAAGACGGTGCACCCCGACTTCGGCCCCGGCCATCGCTTCAGCGTGAGCGGCTCCCCCGTCGCGGAGCTCGACCTCGAGTACGTGCTCACCTCGGTCACGCACTACGCCGAGCAGGCCAACGACGCGCCCGGATCGGGCCGCTACCACAACGAGCTCGAGGCGATCATGTACGAGACGCCGTACCGCGCCCCGTTCGTGACGCCGTGGCCGCGCATCGACGGCGTGATGCACGCGAAGATCGACGCGGAGAGCGTGTCGAGCGCGGCGCCCATCGACGATCAGGGGCGCTACAAGGTCGTGATGCCGTACGACCGGTACGGGGAGTACGGCGGCAAGGCCACGCGCTGGGTGCGCAAGGCCGAGCCGTACGCCGGCGCGAGCCACGGCATGCACTTCACGCTGCACGTCGGCGCCGAGGTCCTCCTCGCGCACACCGGCGGCGATCCCGATCGTCCGATCATCGTCGGCGCGGTCCCGAACCCCTCCACCACGAGCCCGCTCACCAGCGTCAACGCGACGCGCAGCGCCATCATCACGCGCTCGGGCATCGTCATCGATCTCCAGGACGACGCGAGTCCCTGAGGTTCTCTCCCGCCCTTCTCACGCCTAGGAAAAGGACCTCACCATGACGCTCAGCAGCCAAGTCTCGTCCGTCAGCTCGCAGACCTCCTCGGTCAGCTCACAGACCTCCGCGGTCAGCTCGCAGACCTCCTCCCTCAGCTCGCAGGTCTCGTCGCAGTCCTCGCAGGTCTCCTCGGTCAGCTCGCAGACCTCCGCGGTGAGCTCACAGGCCGCGCGCCACGAGACGCGGGTCTCCGACATCGATCAGTTCATCATCACGCCCGGGGAGGCGGCAGCCAACCCGGGCGCGCAGGGCCCGTCGGCGGCGCAGCGCCTCCGGATCTTCGTCCCGAACATCAAGACGGTCCTCGCGATGGGCGAGCCGTCGGGCACGGGCAGCGCCGGCGGCACTCGCCAGGAGGACACCGGCGAGCCGACGTTCGGCGGCTTCAACGTCGGGACCGACGGCAACATCTTCATGACGGCGGTCGGCTCGTCGACCCTCCAGAGCCAGAAGCACGTCGGCATCCATTCGTACGGCACCAGCGAAGACAACGGCGAAGGCGAGATCTTCGTCGGTGCGAACCACCGCATCGGGGTCGCCTCGAAGGACGGCAACGTCCTGATCAACGGCGGCGGTGGCATCGTGATGGCCGGCGGCAAGGTATGGCCGTTCGGAGAGCGCACGCCCCCGCAGGCTGCGTACACGGTCGACATCCCGGCCTGGGTGAGCTCGGGCCTGCAGACGACGGACCTGATCGGGAAGTTCTGGTCGGCCGCCGATGCGGCGTGCGCGGCCTACAGCATCTCCCAGATCAACTTCGAGGCCCTGGTCGATGCCGAGTCGAGCAAGGCCTCGAGGGTGTTCGGCTGGATCGGCCTCGGGACCTCGATCCTGAACATCATCGGCAACCTCGCCGGGATCGCCGGCAAAGAGCCGTTCGGCGGGACGGTGATCCACGGCATGTCCGGGGTGATCATCGGAACCGGCGGCACGATGGGCCTCTACAGCGTCCTCGGGAGCGGCCTGGCGAGCGCGACGAGCTGCCAGGTCCTCGCGCCGACCGTGTCGGTCTCGGGCATCGTGGACGCAACCCTCACCAGCAAGGGTGGCACGGGCGTCTACGGCGACGACGTTCAGATCATCTCACAGGCCAAGACGCTCCTCGCGTCGAAGGTCGGGGCCACCAAGATCAGCGGTCAGTCGATCGCCATCGGCGACGCCGCGGACGCCGGCAAGCAGAAGGCCAGTGACGGCGTCGTGATCACTGCGGTGAACGCGGTCACGATCGGCGCCGGGAGCGTGACGATGACGGCGGCGACCGCGGCCAAGCTGACCGGCACCGAGGACGCCACCGTGTCGGCCAAGAAGGCGAAGCTCGACGGATCGGAGCTCGTCAGCGTGGTCGGCAAGGGGGTCGAGATCGGCGGCACCGAGCACGTCACCATCGGCGCCGGCGAGGCGCTCATCAAGCTCACGGCGAGCGAAGCGAGCATCGGCTTCGGGTGCCCGCCGAACCTCGACAGCGTCCTCTCGAAGATCGAGCAACAGATCGGGGAGAACCAGAAAGAGATCGACAAGTGGTCCAAACAGCTCACCGATGCCAACTCGAAGCCGCGGAAGACGAAGAAGAAGCTCAAGCTCGAGGCGAACAAGCACAAGTCGAAGCTCGAGGGTGACAACAAGGCCCTCAACACGAAGATGAAGTCGCTCAAGCAGAAGGCCAACGCCATCAAGTTCAAGGACGGCGGGATCGAGATCATCTTCCAGGGCAACAAGATGAAGATCGACGGATCCAAGGTGGAGAGCGGGCCGATCAAGTGGATGAAGTGAGCGCCGCCCAGACGATCGTGAGCACGAGCCCTGCGAGGGGGATCACGAGCGCGACCGCGCGCGCGAGCGCGGCGCGGACGTAGAGCCCGCCCGCGGTCCCTCCGGGGGTCGCGAGCACGAGGAGCGACTCGGGGCCCCGACTCTCGGCCGGGCCGGGGCCTGGCGCGAAGACCGCGGCGATCGCGAGCGGCGAGCCCGCAGGGACCTCCAGCACCACGTGCGCGCGGAGCGTGCCCTCGGCGCGCGTCGATGCGCGTGCGGAGGCGAAGAGCGCGCCGGGCGGGCGCAGCGCGAGCGGCGCCCCACCCGCGTTCACGACGAGCTCGGGCGGCGGGAGGTCTTCGGGGATCACATCGGTTGCGCTGGACGCGCTGCGGCCCGAGCCGACGTGACGGATCGCGAGCACCACCGAGGCGGCGAGCGCGCTCGGCGCGATCGCCGCGACGCGACGGAACCCGTCCTCCTGGGCCCGGCGTGCCGGCGCGCGGCGGAGCGCGCCGAGCAGACGATGGGCGGCGCGCTCGCCGAAGTACCGCTCGAGCGCGAGCCCGAGGACCGCGAGCCACGCGACCGTCGCGCCGATGAACAAGGCGATCCCGCGCTCGTCGTGTCGTGGCGGGGGATCTCCGATCTCGCTCGCGATCACCGCGACAAAGGGCGAGGCCACCGAGCCGAACAGGAGGAACAGAGTGCTCAGCGGCAGCCCGCGCGAGAGAGAGAGCGCCGGCGCGCCCGGCGCCAGGAGGGGGAGAAACGACGGGACGTGGCGGAAGGTGAGGCCGCTCCGCGACCAGCCCGGGTACCCGACGAGCCGCGCGGAGAGGTGGAAGAGCGTGAGGAGGCCGAGCGTGGCCCAGCCGCCGCGGGTGAGCGCCTCGCCGACCGAGCCGGGCCCCGGGATCGCGAGCGCGAAGACGACGAGGGCGAGCGCGAGGACCGCGACGATCGCCCGGAGCACGTCGTCCCGCAGCGACACCGCGCGCACCGCCGGCCGGGCCGCCTCGCGCACGCTCGGGCCCCGCACGTGGAGCGCCCGGACCTCCGAGGGGTGCGCGTGCCCTGCGCGGTACCCCCCCCCTTCGACGGCGGCGTGCGCGAGCACCTGCGCGGTGATGCGGACCCGATCCCCCGGGCCCACACCGGCTCCCGTGATCTCGACGGGGAAGTGCGGCCCCGCGCTGAAGCCCTCGGCCAACCGGCCGAGCGGGGTCGTCTGCACGCGCTCCCAGGGACCCCGCTCGCTCCGAGGGACGCCGCCTTCGAGCGCGCAAGTCGCGCTGTCGACCTCCACGCGCGACCCGTCATCGGCTCGGAGGACGAACCGCGCGCGCCGCCGGACCTCGCGCGCCGGGAGGTCGGCGCCCGAGACCCGCAGGTCGCCGACGGCCCACGCCCCGCCGTCCGCGACGGCTTCGACGATGCCTTCGAGGTCGACGGCGTCCGTCATCGCGGGCGAACCTAGCACCCATGCGCCTGCGCTGCCTGATCACGATCCAGGGCCGCCTCGCCGACGAGGGGCAGTGGTTCTCGAGCGGCTACTCGCAGAACGTGAAGTTCCTCTACGACCTCCTCGATGCGATGGGCCACGAGCCGTGCTTCGCGGTCGACGGCGTCGTGGAGGGCGAGCGCGTCGAGATCCGGGGCCGCGGCTACCGCGCGCGCTCGTTCGCCGACGTCTTCGCGAGCCCGCGCCCCGTCGACCTGCTCTTCGAGGCGGGCGTGACGATCGACCTCGGGCAGCGCGCGATCCTCCGCGAGCGAGGCGCCAAGATCGTCGCGGTCCGCTACGGCATCTCGCTGATCTTCGACATGGAGCAGATGATCCACGCCGAGACGATGACCCCGGGCATCCACATCGGCGGCCCCGACGTCGTCTGGACCAGCCCCCACATCGCGTACGGCGCGCCCTACCTCGAGACGCTCTACTCGTGCCCCGCGGCGATCGCGCCGTACCTCTGGGAGCCCGACTTCGTCGACGTGCGCCTCGGCCCCGAGCACGACCCGGACAAGCGCGACGTCTACGTGATGGAGCCCAACATGAGCGTGATCAAGAACGCGCTCGTGCCGCTCGCGATCCTCGAGGAGGTGTTCCGCCGCGACCGCGAGGCCTTCGGCAAGGGCATGGTCCTCAACGCCAGCGGCTTCTACGAGCGGGTCTTCTTCGTCGAGAACATCGTGCGCAACTTCTCGAGCCTGCAGGCCGGGGGCGGCAAGGTCTACTTCGCGCCGCGGGCGCTCTTCCGCGACGCGTTCACCCGCCGCGACGTGCTGCTCGCCCACCAGTGGGGGTGCAGCTTGAATTACCTCTACATGGAGGCGCTCCACGCGGGGATCCCGTTCGTCCACAACGCGGAGGAGCTCGCGGACGCGGGCTTCTTCTACCCGGGCTTCGACGTGCACGCGGGCGCCGAGCAGCTCGCGCGCGCGCTCGCGCCGCACGACGCCGCGGCGGTCGCGCGGGCGAGCGACGCGGTGCTCGCGCGCTTCTCGATCGAGAGCCCAGCCGTCCAGCGCGAGTACGCCCGCCTGCTCGAGCAGGCGATGGACGCACGCCTCAACCCGGCTTGAACGCGTCGGCCGCGACGCGCTTGGGGTCGGTCTGCGCGACGTCGACCGCGCTCGTGTTCTTCCAGATCGCCCCGTCGACGGTGACCGCGTGCATCACGCTGCCGTCGATCACCGCGTCGGTGAAGTCCGCGAGCTCGAGCCGCGCCCCGCTGAAGTCCGCGAACCGCGCGCGCACGAGGCGGAAGAGCGCCTTGCGGCAGTCGGCCTTGGCGAGCTGGGCCCGATCCATCTGCGCGAGCTCGAAGCGCGCCCCCACGCACACCGCCTCGAGGAACTGCGCGCCCCGCAGATCCGCGCCCCGCAGATCCGCGCCCGCGAGGTTGCTGCGCGAGAGGTCCGCGTCGCGCAGCGTCGCCTTGCGGAAGCTCGCGTCCTTCAGGTTCGCGCCGTCGAAGCACACCTGCGTGGCGTCCGCCTCGTCGAAGAGGGCGCCCGAGAGATCGGCCCGCGAGAAGTCCGAGTCTTTGAAGGTGACGACCCCGACGAAGCGCACGCCCGGGAGCTTCGCGCCGTCGAAGGAGGCCCGCTCGATCGTGGCGCCGTCGAAGACCGAGCCCGTGAGGTCCACTCCGTCGAAGTCCACCCCGGTCACCTCGGCGCGCGCGAGGCGCACGCGCGTCCCCGTCGAGCGGCGGAAGTCGGCCGCGACGAGGCGTGCTCCGGCGAGGTCAGCGCCGTCGAGGTTCGCCTCGCGCAGATCGAGCTCCTCGCCCCGGATGTCCACTAGCTTTGCGCCGCGCAGATCGGCGCGGAAGAAGTACGCGCCGTCGAGGTTGGCGCCGGTGAGGTCCGCGCCCTCGAGCTGGGCCCCGTCGAGGCTCACCCCCGTGAGCTGCGCGCCCGTCGCCGTCGCGTGGCGCAGATCGGTCGCGGCGAGCTCGCAGTCGCGCAGATCGAGCCCGTCGAGCTTGGTGAGCCCGAGGTGCGCGCCGCGGAGGATGCACTGGTCGAAGACCACCTCGCGCAGATCCACACCGCTGAGCTTGGCCTCGGAGAGATCCACGCGGCGGAGCACGGCGTGGCGCAGGTCGGTGTCGCGCAGGTCCGCGCCCGCGAGGATCGTGTCCTCCACGTGCGCGCCGACGAGCCGCGCGAACTGGAGGTTCGCCCCCGCGAGCGACACGTCCACGAGCCTTGCGCCGTTCAGGTTCGCCCTGGACAGATCCGCGCCGTCGAGGATCGCGCCCGAGAGGTCCATCCCCTCGGCCGAGAGCCCCGGGAGCTTCGCGCCGGGCAGGCGGGCGTCGCGGAGCGAGGCCTCGATGCCGACCGCGGCTCCGACGTCGACCTCGTCGAGCTGCGCCGACCCCAGGGCCGCCCCGCGCAGGCGCGTCTGGTTGACGATCGCGCCGGTCAGGTTCGCGCCCTCGAGATCGGCCCCGTCGAGGTTCGCACCCGCGAGGTTCGCGCGGGAGAGATCCGCGTGGGACAGCTTCGCGCCGTTCAGCGCGGCCTGGACGAGGATGGCCCCCGCGAGGTTCGCGGAGGAGAGGTCGGCGCCGCGCAGATCCGCGCCCACGAGCAGGGCGCCGCGCAGGTCCGCGCCGCCGAGCGACGCGCCGCCGAGGCGCGCCTCGCCGAGCTGCACGCCCTCCGCGTCGACGCCCGAGAGGTCCACGCCGCTGAGGTCCAGGCCCTCGAGCTGCGCGGCCCCGAGGCTCGCGCCCGACCACGCGCTCCCCTTCGCGGGGCACGCGATCACGCGCACGCCCGGGAGCGTGGCCCCGGAGAGATCGGCCTCGGTCAGATCGCAGCGCTCGAGGACCAGCGCCTCGGTCAGCGCGTCGGTCAGACGCGCGCGCGCGAGCGTCGACTCGCGGAGCTCGACGCGCGTGAGGAACGCACCCGTGAGGTTCGCGCCCTCGAGGCGCACGCCGCGGCCCTTCGTGTCGGAGAGCGTGGCGCCCTCGAGGAGCGCGCCGGTGAGCTCGACGTTCGCGAGGGTGACCGCGGTGAGGTGCAGCCGCTCGAGCTTGGCCTCGGCGAGGACCACGTCGCTCAGCTCGACGCGCGCGAGCCGCATGCCCGGGTACTCGAAGCCGCGCAGCTCGAAGCCCTCGATGCGCGCGTCCTCGATCGAGCCCTGGCCCGCGTCGAGCCGGGCGCGCAGCGTCGCCGCGTCGGTGATGATCTGCATGGCGGCGGAGCATAGCCCGCCTCCGGGCGCCCGCGGCTACCCCTCGAGGTCCTCTTCGCCGTCGTCCTCGAGCGGGAGGAGCGCCGGTCGCGGGCCCACCTCGCGGTACCACGGGGCGTCGCGGAGCTGCCCGGGGATCGCGAGCGCGTCGAACCACTCGACGAAGCGGCGCACCGCGTCGCGCTGCGCGCCCGTGATCTCGAAGGGGTCTCCGCAGGCGCGCCCCGTCACGCGGCGCGCGCGCGCGATCTTGCGGAGCGCGAGCACGTCGAGCTGGATCTGCACCGCGTCGTAGTGCCCGAGCGCGGCCTCCATCGGCCGGCCGACGTAGCTCGCCTCGTAGGCCTGCACTCGGTCGTCGAATCGCAACTCGACTTGCGCGCAACGCTCCCAGCGCGCGCGCTCGGACGGGGCGTCCATCAGCGCGGTGACGCTGACGTGGTCGTGGTGCGGCCGCGCCCAGAGGTGCACGCCCCCCCAGCCGAGGGTCGAGCGCTCGTTGGCATAGGGGAAGCGCAGCTCGAGCGAGGGGCCGTCCGAGGGCGCCTCGCGCACCACGAGCTCGCCCTCGTAGTCGGGCATCCCCGCGATCGCCGGCGGCCCGAAGCTCGGGCGCGGCGAGGCGCCGCAGCTCAAGAGGAGCAGCGACGTGAGCGAGAGCCCGAGGACCGTGCGACGCAACTGCCCTCCTTCGGCCACGATGGTGGCGCCGGGTGGACCGCCTGCCCAGGGGGCTCCTTGGGTCGGCCGCGCCACGGTGTCGCGATCGAGGCGGGCATGGGGTCGATCGGCCCCGAGCCTTGCGCCCGAGACGGCCGGCGCGCGGCCTGGCACGTGCCTGGCGTTCTTTCGGGGGCGCGTGTCCGCTACGCTGTGCCCGAGGTCCGTCTACATGCGCTTCCCCTCCCTCTTCGTCTCGTTCTCCGCGCTCGCCCTCGTCGCCCCCGGCTGCGACTGCGACGGGAGCCTCGGCGCCGCGTGCACGGTCGACGGGGACTGCGATCCCGGTGAGATCTGCGAGGACGGGCGCTGCCGCCGCCTCCCCGCGGGGACCGACGCGGGGCCGCGCGACTCCGGCACGCCGGGCTGCGTCGACGAGGACGGCGACGGCCGCTGCGCCGACGTCGACTGCGACGACACCAACCCCGACCGCGGCGGCGCCGAGGTCTGCGACGGGATCGACAACGACTGCAACGGCATGGTCGACGAGGGCGTCCCCGGGCTCTGCGCGGACTGCACGCCCGGCTGCGAGGCGCACGAGATCCCCGGCGCGGGCGGCTGGATGCCGACCCCGGAGAACTCCGAGGGCGTGATCGTCGACGGCGACGGCGCGCTCACGCTGGGCCGGAGCGAGGCGACCGCGTTCGCGGTGTGGGTCGCGAACATGGACGAGGGCACCGTGAGCAAGCTCGACTCGCGGACCGGCGCCGAGGTCGCGCGCTACCCGACGGTGGGCGCGGCGGCGCCGGGCGGGACGCGCCCGTGGAACGAGGCCTGCAACTGGAGCAACCAGGGCAATTGTCCCTCGCGCACCGCCGTCGATCAGAACTTCGACGCGTACGTCGCGAACCGCGCGTTCGGGAACCAGGGCACGTTCACGAAGTACGCGAACCGCGAGGCCGACTGCGTCGACCGCAACGTGAACGGGATGATCGACACCTCGCGGGACCTCAACGGGAACGGGACCATCGAGATGGGCACCGCCGAGTTCGTCGGGCCCGACGACGAGTGCATCCTCTACACGGTGCCCGCGGGCGGGAGCAACGGCGTGCCGCGCGCGCTCGCGATCGGCCTCGCGCCGCCCGACGCGTTCGTCGGCGACGTGTGGGTCGGCCTGTTCAACGAGCGCCAGGCGTGTCGCTACCGACCGGGCGACGGCTCGCTGATCGGGTGCCTGCCGATCGGCGACTTCCAGCCGTACGGGATGGCCGCCGACGCCTCCGATCGCATCTGGGCGGTCGATCGCAGCGGCTCGGGGCGGCGCGACGTCCTCGGGTTCATCGACGCGACCGCGATGAGCTTCACGCCCGTCGCGGGGATGCCCGGCTCGGGCTGCGCGATCCCCTACGGCGTCACCGTCGACGGCGCGGGCGACGTGTTCCTCGCGAACCAGTGCGACCCGTCGATCATGCGCTACCGCCACAGCGACATGACGTGGACGGCGGTCGACGCGGTGCCGTTCAACGGGACCCCGCGCGGCGTCGCCGCCGACGAGGCGAGCCTCTGGGTCGCGCTCAGCCACGAGGCCGACGGCTTCACGGGCGGCGCATCGAACCGCATCCGTCAGTACCGACTGTCGGACCTGTCGTTCATCAGCGAGTACACCATGCCGTCGGGCCGCGAGCCGATCGGCATCGGGGTGAGCTTCGACGGGAGCATCTGGGCGATCTGCCGCGAGAACAACCTCGCGGCGCGCCTCGAGCCGGGCGCGGGGACGTGGACCGAGCATCAAGTCGGCGTGCACCCCTACACCTACTCCGACTTCATCGGGTTCGGCCTCAACGTCTTCGCGGAGCCGCGCGGCCGGTACCGCTTCGTCGTCGAGGGCTGCGACGACCTCAACCGCTGGACCGGGACGCAGTACGTGGCGGAGATCCCGCCGGGGACCTCGGTGGAGGTCTGGGTGCGCTCGGCCGACACCGTCGCGGGGCTCGACGCGGAGGCGTGGATCGGCCCCTTCACCGCGAACCCGGCGGATCTCACGATGGCCCCGGGCCCGGTGCCCGAGCGTCGCTACCTGCAAGTCGAATTGCGCCTCGCGACCACCGATCGGATGGCCGCGCCGCGCGTGTTCAGCATCGACGTCGCGGGGGTGTGCGAGCCCATCATCATGTGATGGCTTGACGGGCTCCGGGTGGCTTCGCAGGATGCGCCACCACCGATGCCCCCTGCTCAAGGCGACCCGCTCCTCGGCCTGCGCCGCGTGATCCGCGACGACGGCTCCGCCGACCCGGACACGGATCCGTTCCTGCCCGACGCGACGCTCCTCGCGATGTACCGCGAGCTCCTGAAGATCCGCCGCGTCGACGTGCGGATGCTCGGCAAGCAGCGGCAGGGCAAGGTCGGCTTCTTCGGCACGATCACCGGGCAGGAGGCCACGCCGATCGCGACGGCGTTCGCGACCCGGCCGACGGACTGGGTGTTCCCCGCGCTGCGCGAGAGCGCGATCATGATCGCGCGCGGCTTCCCGCTCTCCACGTGGCTCGCGCAGGCCTACGGCAACGCCACGGACCTCCTCAAGGGCCGGCAGATGCCGAGCCACATGTCGGGGCGCGCCGTGAACCAGGTCACGTGGTCGAGCTGCATCGGGCCGCAGATCCCGCAGGCCGTCGGCGCGGCGTACGCGGCCAAGCTGCGCGGCGAGGACACGGTGTGCGTCGGCTTCATGGGCGACGGCGCGACCTCGCAGCCGGACTTCCACTCCGCGATGACGCTCGCCATGAGGTGGCAGGTCCCGGTCGTGCTCGTCTGCCAGAACAACCACTGGTCGATCAGCGTGCCGACCGAGAAGCAGACCGCGTCGGCGACCATCGCGGTGAAGGCCCGCGCGTACGGGATGCCCGGGATCCGCGTCGACGGGAACGACGTGCTCGCGGTGTACGGCGCGGTCGACGAGGCGGTGCGGCGCGCGCGCGAGGGCGGCGGTCCGACCTTCGTGGAGTGCCTCACCTACCGCATCGGGCCGCACAGCTCGAGCGACGATCCGACCCGCTACCGCAGCGCCGAGGAGGTCGAGGCGTGGGCCAAGAAGGACCCGCTCGAGCGCTTCGAGCGCTACCTCCGCAACGCGGAGCTCCTCGACGACGCGAAGCGCGACGCGATCACGGCGGAGCTCGAGGCGGAGATCGCGGCGGCCATCGACGCGGTCGAGGAGCTCGGGCCGCCGCCCCGCGAGAGCCTGTTCGACGACGTCTACGAGGAGCTGCCGCCGAGCCTCCTCGAGCAGCGAGACGAGCTGCGCCACCTGCCCGCCGCCCCCAAGGCGCACTAGGAGACAATTCTCATGGTCGACAAGAGCTACGAAGCGATCGTCATCGGCGCCGGCCCCGGGGGCTACCCCGCGGGGATCCGGCTCGGGCAGCTCGGGGTGAAGACCCTCGTCGTCGAGCGCGAGTACTACGGCGGCGTGTGCCTGAACTGGGGCTGCATTCCGTCCAAGGCCCTGATCGCGGCGGCGAACACGTACCAGGATCTCGCGAAGCTCGAGACGATGGGCATCAAGGTCGGCAGCGCGTCGATCGACGTGAACGCGCTCCAGGACTGGAAGGACGGCATCGTCAAGAAGCTCACGAGCGGGGTGCAAGGCCTCTTGAAGGCGAACAAGGCCGACTCCGTGATCGGCACCGCGAAGCTCGTCGCGAAGAACGAGGTCGAGATCACGCTCCCCGACGGGAAGAAGGAGCGCGTGAAGGCCGAGAAGGGCATCGTCGTCGCGACGGGCGCCCAGGTCATCCAGATCCCCGGGATGGAGCTCGACGGTCAGACCGTGATCAGCGCGCGCGAGGCGGTGAGCCTGCGCGAGGCCAAGGGCACCATGGTCGTCGTCGGCGGCGGCGTGATCGGCATGGAGCTGGGCATGGTCTACCAGAAGCTCGGCATGCAGGTGATCGTGATCGAGCTGCTGCCGGGCATCTTGAACGGCGTGGATCGCGACCTCGTGAAGGTCGTGCAGAAGGCGTTCGAGAAGACGGGCGGCCAGGTCCACGTCGAGCACAAGGTCGAGAAGATCGAGAGGAAGCCGGGCGGCGGCGCGAAGGTCACGGTCGCGAGCAAGGACGGCAAGACGTTCGCGATCGACGCGACGAAGGTCCTCATGGCGATCGGCTTCAAGCCGAACAGCAAGGGGCTCGGGCTCGAGGAGCTCGGCGTGAAGCTCGACAGCCGCGGGCACCTCCTCGTCGACGAGAAGCTCGAGACGAACGTGAAGGGGCTCTACGCGATCGGCGACGTGATCGGCGGCGCGTACCTCGCGCACAAGGCGACGAAGGAGGGCGAGATCGTCGCCGAGGTGATCGCGGGCCACAAGGCGGCGGTCGACTGGCGCGCGATGCCCTCCGCGATCTTCACCGAGCCGGAGATCGCGACGGTCGGGATGAGCGAAGAGGGCGCGAAGGCCGCGGGCCGCGCGGTGAAGGTCGGGAAGTTCCCCTTCAGCGCGAGCGGCCGCGCGATGGCGGTGCGCCACACCGACGGCTTCATCAAGACCATCGTCGACGCGAAGACCCACGAGGTCCTCGGCGTCGGCATCGTCGGGCCCGAGGCGAGCGATCTGATCTCGGAGGCCTCGCTCGCGATCGAGATGTGCGCGTTCGCGGAGGACGTGCACCTCACGGTGCACCCGCACCCCACGCTCGGCGAGGCGGTGATGGAGAGCTTCAAGCACGCCCTCGGCGAGGCCGTGCACATCATGAACAAGTAGCCCGCCTCGACCGCAGCGGCCGCATCCGGCTCCGTTCGGGCGCGCGAGGTTTGCGCCGAAAGATGGGAAGGCGAGGAGGCGAGAAGGCGAATTCGGGTGAGGGCGGGGCGGGCGAGCAATAGCTCCGTCCGCTCGAATCGACCCTCCCTCTTCTCGACTTCCGATCTTCCCACCTTTCGGCGTTCCTGCGCCGGCCCCGTCGACCGCCACGGCGAGGGCCGCCTTGACGGCGCGGCGGGGCGATCCGATCGTCTCGCATGCGCGCGAGCAGCATCGCTCTGGCTCTCTCGATCCCCCTCTTCTTCGCCGGCTGTGACGACGGCGGCGCCGGCGACGGCGGCGCGGGCACCGACGCGGGGCCCGCGCGCGACGGAGGCTCGTCCGGCGCCGACGCGGGCGATCGCGACGCGGGCGACGTCGACGCAGGCGGCGGGACCGACGCCGGCGGCGCCGACGCGGGCCCGACGCCGGCCGCGGGGGGGCCCCCCCCCCCCGGAGG
>JAYRVK010001189.1:0-4601 GCA_041918555.1 Sandaracinaceae bacterium | reverse complement strand
GACTCCACGCAGCCCAGGCCGAGCATCGCGCCCCCGATCACGAGCACCTGAAAGAGCTTCGAGGCGTCCATGCCTCCGAGGATGGGCGCGTTCGGGCCCGCCGGGCAGTGCCCGGGGCGCGAAGCGAGCCATGCACGGAGGCTATGGAGCACGCGCGGGCTCGATCCGAGCGTCCGCATGGGAGTAGCTTCGTGCGCACACGGGAGGGCACCACGACATGCGCGTCTATCTGGTCGGAGCGGACTTCGAAGAGAACCTCGGGCTCGGGATCCTCGCGGCGGTGTGCCGCGAGAAGGGGCACGAGCCGTACATCCTCCCGTTCAACGTCCCGGGCGACACCGAGGCGATCGTGAGGCGCGTGATGGCCGACGCGCCTGAGCTCGTCGGGCTCTCGATCCAGTTCCAGCACCGCGCGCACGAGTTCCTCGCGCTGTCGCGGCGGCTGCGGCAGGCCGGCTATCGCGGCCACGTCACGAGCGGCGCGCAGTTCCCGACGCTCGCGTACCGCGAGGTGCTCGAGGGCGGGCACGGCGTCGACTCGGTCGTGTTCCACGACGGCGAGGAGACGCTCCTCGATCTGATCGGCGCGCTCGACGCGGGGCGCCCCGTGCACGACGTGGCGGGCCTCGCGCTCCTCGGGCACGACGGCGTCGCGATGCGCACCGAGACGCGGCGGATGCCCGACGACCTCGACGCGATCCCGTTCCCGATCCGCTACCGCGAGCACAACCGGCACATGAACGTGCCGTTCGTCCCGCTGCTCGGTGGCCGCGGGTGCTGGGGCAAGTGCAACTACTGCTCGATCGTCGCGTTCTACCGCGACGGCCGCGAGCACGGGGGGGGGCGCCTCTTCCGGATGCGCACGCCGGAGAACATCGCGGCGGAGATGGCGCTGCTCCAGCACCGCGCGGGCACGCCCTGCATCTTCTGCTTCCACGACGACAACTTCACGCTCCCGAACCCGACGCGGACGCTCGAGCGCGTGACGGCGATCCGCGCGGCGCTCGACGAGTACGGCGTGGGCAAGGTCGCGTTCGTCGGCAAGGCGCGGCCCGACACGATCACGCCGGAGCTCGCGCAGGGCCTCGCGGAGCTCGGCGTGATCCGGCTCTACGTCGGCGTGGAGAACGGCGCGCAGACGGGCGGCGATCACCTGCGGCGCGGCACGCAGCAGCACCACGTGCGCGGTGCGCTGAAGGCCTGCCGCGAGGCGGGGATCTTCAATTGCTACAACCTCCTGATCTTCGAGCCCAAGGCCTCGATGGAGCACGTGCGCGACAACGTGCAGTTCATCCGCGACCACGCGGACCACCCGGTGAACTTCTGCCGCGCGGAGCCCTACCACGGCACGCCGCTCCACCTCGAGATGAGCCGCGAGCAGGATCTCGGCGGGAGCTACCTCGGCTGGAACTACCGCATCGAGGACGACGCGACGGAGCTGATGTTCCGGATCTCCGCGGCGGTGTTCCGCGAGCGCAACTTCGCGCCGCGCGGCGTCGCCAACCGCTACATGGGGATCGGCTACGCGGCCAACGTGCTGAAGCGCTTCTACGGGGGCGAGGCGGCCGACGTGCTCGCGGTGCGCGCACGCCGGCTCACGCGCGCGATCTCGCTCGACTCGGCCGAGCACCTCGAGCGCGCGATGGAGATCGTCGACGGAGGGCTGCGCGATCGCGAGCGGGTCGAGCGCGAGACGGCGCGGCTCGCGCTCTCGGTCGCGGCGGCCGATCGGATCTGGCACGAGGAGCTCGACGCGCTCTACGACGACATGAACGCCTACGCGGCCGAGCCGCGGCGCCTCACCGCGACCACGCCGACGCGCAAGCTGATGAAGCTCGCGCAGAGCGTCGCGATCGGCGGCGCGATCGTGACGCTGGGCGCGGGCTGCGAGTGCGGGATGGTGGTCGATCCCGTGCCGGAGGACGGCGGACGAGACGCGGGGATGGTCGTCGATCCGCCGCCGCCCGACGCGGGGATGGACGCGGGGTTCGACGCGGGGAGGGACGCGGGGATGGTCGTCGATCCGCCCCCGCCCGACGCGGCGATGGACGACGCGGGCTTCGACGCGGGGACGGACTCGGGGATGGTGGTCGACCCGCCGCCGCCGCCGGATCCGATGTCGCAGCGCCTGCCCGAGGCCGAGGACGACGCGGCCTTCGAGGACGACGGCGCGCTCAAGCGGCGGCTGCGCCTCGTCGATCAGTGGCGCGACAGCGCACCGCAAAACACGTTGCGGACCGACGATCTGCCGATGACGGATCCGCCGTCGCCGCGGCTCGTCGCGCGCCGTGACGACGCGCGCGTGCTCGTCGTGGTCGACGGCGTGGGCGTGCCGTTCTCGACGCGCTGGGAGTCGGACGGCGACGTCGAGGGCGACGGCCCCGAGGTCGCGTGGCGCCCCGCCTCGGAGCTCGATCAGCTCCGCGTCGCGGTGCGGACGCGCGGCGGGGTCGCGGTGGTGACCCTGCGCGCGTCGGCGGTGTAGCGGCCGTCGCGCCCGGGGGCTCGGGGAGGCATACTCCCGGGCGATGTCCGAGGCGTTCCTCACCATCGACCACGTCCCCGAGGCCGAGCTCCCCGCGCACGCGCGCGACGGGAGGAGCGGCGATCGGGTCAGCCTCCTCGAGACCGGGCTGCTCCACGTCGAGGGCCGGCGCGCGACGCTCGTGCCGTGGCGCGAGGTGCTCGGGGTCGTCGAGCAGGGCGGGGAGGCGACCGTGCTCGTGCCGCGCCGCCCGCCGCGCGAGCCGTGGATCGCCGTGTCGCGCGAGCTCCTCGGCGACGCCCCCGACGCGGTGCCCGCGTTCGCCGCGCGCGTCCGGGAGCGCTCCGCGAGCGGCGGCTACCGCGACGCGGTGCGCCAGCGCCGTCAGGGGCTCGAGCCCGCCGAGCTGATCGAGAAGGTGCGCGACCGCGAGGCGGTGCCCGGCGCGCTCGAGGTGCCGTCCACGATCTACCTCGGCAAGCTCGGTCACCCGCTCGAGGGCGTGGTGCTCTTCGGAATGCTCGGCGGCGCGTGGGCGCTCGGCTTCGCCGCGACGATCCTCCTCGGCGTCGCGGCGGGCGCGGGGCGGGTCCACAACGCGGAGATCGTGTTCCAGATCCTCGGCTTCCTCCCCTACGTGTTCGTCCTCGCCGCCGCGTTCGCCGCGGTGCGCGTGCGCAAGGCGTGGCGCGCCGCGCGCCAGGCGGAGCTCCCGCGCCAGCGTGTGCTCGTGCTCGCGCCGGACGGCTGCATCGTCGGCTTCCGCACCGGGGTGCGCGCGCTCGCGTGGTCGGAGGTGGGGAGCTTCGAGATCGGGCCGACCGAGCCCGACTACAACGACGGCCTCGTCGTGCGCGACCTCGACGGGAAGAAGCTCGGGGACATCGACGCGGGCTGGCTCGCGCAGCCGCTGCGCCTCGTGGTCGACGTCGCCGAGACCTATCGCGATGCCGCCCGCTGAGCTCGAGGAAGAGGACGATCCGACCACGGTCGACGAGCGGCCGAGCCGCGAGCTCGAGCCGTTGATCGGCCGGACGCTCGATCACAAGTACCTCGTCGAGGAGCTCATCGGCACCGGCGCGATGGGCAAGGTCTACCGCGCGCGGCACCAGCAGGTCGGGCGGACGTTCGCGCTGAAGGTCCTGCGGGCGACGCTCGACGACTCCGAGCGGGCGCGGCGGCGCTTCGCGCGCGAGGTCAAGGCGACCGGGCTGCTCGAGCACCCGAACCTCGTGCGCGTCTGGGACGCGGGCGTGACGGACGATGGGCTCCCGTACCTCGTGATGGAGATGGTCGAGGGCGAGTCGCTCGGCGATCGGATCGCGCGCGTCGGTCCGCTCCCGCTCCCGGCCGCGCTCGCGATCGCGGCGCAGCTCTACGCGGGCCTCGCGCACGCGCACCGCGAGGGCGTGATCCACCGCGACATCAAGCCGGACAACGTCGTCCTGTGCGCCGAGGACCGCGTGAAGATCGTCGACTTCGGGCTCGCGCGCTTGCTCTACGGAGATCAAACCGGGATCACGAAGACCGGCGAGATCCTCGGGACGCCCTGCTTCATCTCGCCCGAGCAGGCCCACGGCCTCGCCGTCGACGCGAAGTGCGACGCGTGGGCGGCCACCGCGTGCATCTACCAGCTCGCCACCGGCCAGCTCCCGTTCCCGGGGCGGCGGCTGCTGCAGATCGTGAAGGAGCTGCTCACCGCGACGCCGATCCCTCCGACGGAGCACCGGCCCGAGCTCCCCGACGCGTTCGACGCGCTGATCGAGGCCGGCCTGCGCAAGGACCCGCAGGAGCGCGAGGGCTGCGCGGAGCTGCTGCGGCGCGTGGAGCGGATCGAGGCGGAGCGGACGATCCTCGATCGTTGAGTCGCGGCTCGTTAGAGTGCTCGGCGAGCGCATGCGAGCGACGATCGCGGCCCTGGCCATCGCGCTGATCGCGGCGCCCGTCGCGCACGCGCAGCGAGGCCCCGTCGCGAGCACGGTGACGCTCGACGTGATCGGGCCGCGTCGAACGGCGAGCGTGCGGTCGTGGCTCCGACGCAACCTCCGCTCGCTCGCCGCGTGCCGCGGCGAGGCGGAGGCGCTCGCCGTCGTGGCGCTCGCGATCGGGCCCGACG
>JAYRVK010001188.1:0-5504 GCA_041918555.1 Sandaracinaceae bacterium | reverse complement strand
GTACGACGGCGCGGCCGCGTGATGGAACTCGTCGATGATGACGACGTCGAAGTGCTCCGGATCGATCGCGTCGAGGCCGGCCGCTTCGAGGCTCTGGATGGACGCGAACACGTGCTCGAAGCGATCGGGCCGCTCGCCGCCGACCCACCTTTCACCGAACGCGCCGTTGCGGAGGCCGTGACGGAACAAGCGCAGCGCCTGCGTGAGGATCTCCTCGCGATGCGCGACGAAGAGCAGGCGTGCGCGCGGGAGCGTCTCCCGGAGGCGCGCGTAGTCGAGCACCGCCACGACGGTCTTGCCGGTGCCGGTCGCTGCGACGACGAGGTTGCGATGGCGCCCCTGTAGGCGTGAGAGCGCGAGCTGCTCGAGCATCCGCGCCTGGAAGGGCTCCGCTCGCAGCTCGATGGGGCTCAGGAGCGAGTCGCGACGCGCCCGCCGAGCGTCCTCGACGTGGTCGAGGAAACGGGCTCGGTCGTAGGTCACGAAGTCGCCGCCGGACCAGTACGTCTCGAACACGGCGGCGATCTTGTCGACGACCGGTGCGTTGCGCGCCCGAGATGCACGGACGTTCCACTCGAGGCCGGTCGCCTGGGCCGAGTGGGTCAGGTTCGACGACCCGATGTAGGCCGTCGAGAAGCCCGACGCGCGGTGGAAGAGCCACGCCTTCGCGTGCAGGCGCGTGTTGCTCTCGTCGTACGAGACACGGACGTCGGCGCCGAGATCGCGCAGGGCATCGAGCGCGCTCGCTTCGGTGGAGCCGGTGTAGACCGTCGTCAGTACCCGCAGGCCGCGGCCCGCCTCGCAGTGGCGGCGTAGCGCGTCGAGCAGGGGACGGATCCCCGAACGGCGGATGAACGCCATCACGACGTCGATGCGCTCGGCCGAGTGGATCTCGGCCTCTAGCTGGCTTCCGATGCGTGGCTCGCCGGGTGCGTTCGTGAGGAGCGTCGTGTCGAGCAGGGGAATGAGCGGCCGGGTGATCGGCTCGGCGCGGCCGTCGGGTAGCGACCCACGGACGCTGCGGAGCACGGAGCCCGGCTCGATCGGCCGCTCGGTGACCAGGCCCTGGGCGTGGGTAGACCGCACGACGAGGTCGATGACCTCGCGCGCGAGCGCGGTAGCCGCACCGACGCGCTCCTTCTCGGGTAGAGCTGCGAGCGCCCGCTCGATTGTCCGGCCCAGGTGGAGGGCGACGCGATCGGCGGCCTCGGCGCGGTGCAGCTCGTCGCGATCCGCCGAGAGGCGCGACCCGAAGAGGGCAAGAAGGTCGGCTTCGAGCGCCTCGGTGATGAGGGTCTCGTAGATCCCACGCGCGAGTGCGGTCATCAGCGCGCCAGCATACCAGCCCCGTCGCAGTCAATGCGGCGCGCCACGAAGCCCACGTGGTGGTGAGCACGAGCTGATGGCGCGCTCGTTCGATGGGCTTGCCGTGCCCAGCGCCGCGAGTAGCGGATGCATCACAAATGAGTAAAACATTCATCAATTCCATTCCGCGACAAGGCAAGAACAATGATGATGAATGCGCCACGGAGTGGGGCGCGTCTTCGAGGAGTCTGGCCCCGGTGACGTCGCCGAGCCGCGCGGTGTGCGCGGCGCCGGCGTAGAGGAAGCGGCGGTACGCGTCGGGGTGCTCGGCGTGGAGCGCGTCCGTCTCGGACGCGAGCGAGGCCTGGAAGGCGCTGGCCGGCGTCATCAGGAAGACCTCGCTGATCACGTAGTCGTAGTGCGACGAGATCGCCGCGACGCGCACGCTCGGATCGCGTCGAGGCGGTAGCTCACGCGCGCGCGTCCTTCGAGGCGAGCGCCCAGCCGATCATCTTGTAGAGGAGGCGCGCGCCGACGTTCGCGTCCCACTCGTCGCCGTCCGGGCCGGGCGCGACCTCGTTGAGATCGAAGCCGACGATGCGTCGGCCGCTCCGCACCACGGTGCCGAGGAGCATCACCGCCTGCGCGTAGTCGAGGCCGCCCGGCACCGGCGTGCCGGTGTTCGGGCACTGCGTCGGGTCGAGGCCGTCGATGTCGAAGGACACGTAGACCTCGTCGGGCAGCGCGTCGACCATGCGCTCGCACTGGATCGCCCAGCCCTCGCCCGCGTAGAGGCGCGTCTTGGTCTCGGTGTCGAAGAACGTGACGACGCGTCCGTCGCTCTCCCGGATGTACTCGATCTCCGCCTCGCAGAGATCGCGGATGCCGACCTGGACGAGGCGCGACACCTCGGGCACGCGCTCCATGACGTTGTGCATGATCGACGCGTGCGACCACGCGAAGCCCTCGAAGGCCGCGCGCAGATCCGCGTGCGCGTCGAGGTGCAGGATCCCGAGCCCCGGGTGCGCGCGCGCGATCGCCTGGATCGCGCCGAACGGCGTCGAATGATCGCCGCCGACCACCCCGACGAGGCGGCCCTTCGCCAGCCACTTCTCGGCCTCCGCGCGCACGCGCGCGTTGAGCCTGCCGCCGAGCTCGTCGATCCGCGCGAGCGCGGCCTCGAGCTCGGGCACCCCCTCGACGTCGCCGCCGCGCGCGATGATCGGCTCCGCGAGCGCGCGGCCCTCCGCGTTCCACGCGCGCACGTCGACGCCGGGCTCGACCATCGCGATGCCCTCGCGGTACGGGCGGCCGGTCTCGACGTCGTAGAGGTCGACCTGCCGCGACGCGGCCTCGATCGCCGCCGGCCCGCGCGCGGTGCCCGGCCGGTACGAGGTCGTGACCTCCCACGGCACCGGGATGAGCACGACGCCGGACTCCTCGGGCGTGCACGGGAGGCCGAAGATGCCGGTGCCCTCGAGCGCGGCGCCGTTCGGATCGAAGGTGCTCGGATCGAACATCGACGCTGCCTACCACGGGATCAGGGGCAGCGGCTCGTGCTCGCGTCGCAGCGGGCCGCTTCGCAGCGGTTCTCGGTCTCCTCGGGATCGCACGCCGCGCCGGGCGCGAGGATCGCGCGCAGCGCGAAGGTGGCGGAGGTCTCCGTCGGGGGGGGGCTCGCGCTCCCCGCGAGATCCACGACCAGCGCGTGCGCGCCCGCCTCGACCTCGGGGACGACCAGCGTCGCCGGTCCCACGATCTCGCCGACGACGCAGTCGAGCTCGCTCTCGGGATCCGCGCAGCTCGCGCGGCGGTGGATCGCGGCCGTCCCGCGCGGGAGCGCGCGCGCCTCGACCACGAGGTCGGCGCGCACGCCGGAAGGGACCTCGACCACGTAGATCGCCTCGGGCTCGTCGGCGCCGCCGCAGCTCCCGGCGAAGAGGGACGTGTCGCCGAGCGCGCGCACGGTCGCCTCGCTCACGCTCCGGCGATCGGCGCTCGGCGCCGCGAGCGCGATCGGGTCTCGGGCGGCGGCCTCGCAGGCGAGCTCGCGATCGAAGGTCGGCGCGCACGCGCCGGCCGCGCACGCGAGCTCGGGCTCGCAGACCGTGGCCGGGTCCGCGCACGCGTCGCCGAGCCCGACGCGGCGCACGCGCTCGGCGTCGACGCGGAGCGCCCCGCTGGCCAGGCCGATCGCGTCGACGAGGCGCACGGCGGCGCGCGGGCCGGCGACCGGGTCGAGGTCGCGCTGGACCCGCGCGTCGAAGCGCCGCGTGCTCGGCGGCGGGAGCAGGCGCACCTCGTGGAACCACGGCGTCGGGGGCAGCTCCACGGCCTGCGGGTAGGGCACGCCGGCCTCGTCCTCGAAGCGCACCTCGATCCGCGCGACGTCGACGTCGGCGTCCTCGCCCGCGACGTCGAGCCACAGCCCGCCGCGATCGTCGACGCGCACGCGCGCGGACGCGAGGACCGGCGCGTGGACCTCCCGCGACTCGACGACGAGCTCGACCCGGCCCGCGAGCGGGACCTCCGGGATCATGCCCTCCGCGAAGAACGACGCGCCGACGCCGACCCAGATCGCGTCGCCCGCGCGCCGCACGACCTCGACGGTCTCGCGGAAGGAGCCCATGCGCCCGGCGCCGCACGTCACGTCCTCCGCGGCCTCGGGCGGGCAGCCGTCGAGGACCGCGACGGCCGCGTAGAAGTCGGCGTCGGTGCCCGGCGAGTCGGCCGTGATCGACAACGCGACGTGCGCGCCTACAGGCCCGGGCACGATCACGCGCACGTACCCCTCGGGCCCGCGCGCGGAGGTGCCGCACTCGCGCGCGAGGATCCCTCCGGGCGGCCCGCCCCGCGTGTCGAGGTCGAAGCGCGCGACGCCGAGCTGCCCCGGCGCGAGCTCGCGCGCGGGATCGCACGCCTCGGGTGGACCGCCGGGATCGGGCGGGAGGCCGCAGCCGAGGAGCGCGAGCGCGAGCCCGAGGCGCCTCACGGGAGCCTCACGCGCGCGGGCTCGGGCTGTCGGAACACGCCGCTCTGGCCGAGCTGGCCCAGGCCGTTGTCGCCCCAGCAGAGCACGGCGCCGGCCCCGTCGATCGCGCACGTGTGTCCGTCGCCGCGCGCGCTCCCGCCGGTCGCGACCGCGCGCAGCGCCTCGAGGCCGGGCACCGTCACGGGGCTCGCGCGGTCCTCCGCGACTCCGTCGCCGAGCTGGTAGCCGGTGCCCGCGCCCCAGCACGCGAGCCGGCCGGACGGAGCGAGGAGCGCGCAGGTGTGCTCGCCGCTGACCGCCGCGCTCAGCGCGGCGGCGCCGCTCAGGCCCGCGACCGGCGCAGGGTCGGGGCTCGAGCCGACCGCGCCGCGTCCGAGCTGCCCGCGCGAGTCGTCGCCCCAGCACGTCGCGCCGCCCGCCTGGAGCACGCAAGTGTGCCTGCGTCCGCCGGCGACCGCGGTCGCGCCGTCGACGCCGGGCACGAGCACGGGCACCGCGGAGTCGCTCGCCCCCGGCGAGCCGAGCTGTCCGTCGTCGCCCGCGCCCCAGCACCACGTGCCGCGCTCGTCGATCGCGCAGGTGTGGAACGCGCCCGCGCCCATCGCGACGACCGCGCCGAGGCCGCCGACCGCGGTCGGGACGATGGACGCGGGGCCGACCTCGCCGCGGCCGAGCTGGCCGCGCTCGTTCGCGCCGAAGCAGAGGACCTCGCCGGTCCCCACGAGCGCGCAGGTGTGCGCGGCGCCGGTGGCCACCGCCTGGACGCCGTCGACCCCCGCGACGCGCAGCGGCGTCGGGTGGGGCAAGCCGTCTTGCACTCCCACCTGACCCTCGTAGCCGTCGCCCCAGCACGCGAGGCCGCCGTCCTCGCCGACCGCGCAGGTGTGCGCGGTGCCGGAGGCCCACGACGCGATCGCGCCGAGGCCCGACACGGCGCCCGCGCGGGCCGAGGCGTCCTCGGCCCCGAGCTGCCCGAGCTCGTTCCAGCCCCAGCACGCGACCGATCCGTCGGCCCGCGCCGCGCACACGTGCCCCGCGCCCGAGGTGATCGCCAGCGCCGCCTCGCCCTCGCAGACCCCGGAATTGCAGGCGCCCGCGCACGCGTGACCGCACGCGCCGCAGTGGAGGGGATCGCCCTCGAGGTCCGCGGGCGCGTCGAGCTCGCCGGCCTCGTCGACCACGCCGTCGCAGTCGTCGTCGAGCCCGT
>JAYRVK010001187.1:0-5306 GCA_041918555.1 Sandaracinaceae bacterium | reverse complement strand
CGCGCGCGGCGAGCTCGGGCAGGGACGGAGGCGAGGTCGCCGCGCCGAGGGAGGGCCACGCGATCGCCCCCGCGATCGCTCCGAGCGCGACCGTCGCGACGGCCCCCGTTCCGATCCCGACCCAGCGTGCGCGCATGCCCCTCACCTCCTCGGGAGAAGCGTGACCGCGCCTCCCTCCCCGCGACGTAAGGGTTGGGTAAGAAGGCGGGCGAGCGCTCAGGCCGCAGCGGCGGCGCGGCCCTTCAGCGTCAAGAGGACCGCGCCGAGCGTGATCGCGCAGCCGACCCCGACGAGCGGGGTGACCGGCTCGCCGAGCCACAGCCACGCGAGGAGCGTCGCCCCCACCGGCTCGCCGACCGTCGAGAGCCCGACCGCGGTGGGCGTCGCGTGGCGGAGGAGCCATGTCAAGACGTTGTGCCCGATCAACTGCGGGACGAGCGCCGCGAGAGCGATCCACCCGAGCGACTCGAGCGACGCGAAGTGGAGTGGTACGCCAGCCACGAGCGACGCGGCGAGCAGCGCGACCGCACCGAACGAGGTGGTGAGCCCACCGAACGCCAGCACGTCGAGCTCGCGCCCGAGGCCGCGCGCGATCTGCAGGTAGCCGGCCATCGCCGCGGCGCCGACGAGGGCCAGCGCGTCGCCGACGAGCGCCTCGCGCGAGAGCGAGAGGTCGGCCCACCCGATCGCGGTGAGCCCGACGAGCGCGAGCCCGATCGACGCCCAGTGCCGCGGCTCCGGCCGGTCCCGCCCCGTCACGAGCGCGAGCCCCGCGAGGAGGAGCGGCGTCGCGGTCACGAGGGTCACCGACGACGCCACGCTCGTCATCGTGAGCGAGGTGACCCACGTGCCGAAGTGGAGCCCGTAGAGCGCGCCGCAGGAGGCGGCGGCGCGCAGGACCTTCGCGGGGAGCCGCCCGGCGCGCCAGGCACGCATCGTCGGCCAAGCGAGGATCAGCGCGGCGATCGCGAGGCGCGTGGCCGCGACGATCAACGGGTGCGTCGGCGCGGCCTCGCGGATGAAGATCGCGGCGAAGGAGATCGCGACGATCGCCACCGCGAGCGCGAGCGGGACCGCGCGGTGCCCACCGCGCTCCTCGCTCACGACGCGGCGACCTCGCGGATCGCGGCGGCCCAGAGCTCGGGGATCTCCTCGGGCGAGAAGTGCCCCGCGTCCGACTCGCGCACGCTCGCGCGCGGGAGCGCCTCGCGATGGCGGCGCAGGCCGCGCCCGAGCAGCGGATCGCGCCGCCCCCACACGAGCGCGGCGGGGCCCTCGAAGCCCGCGACGTACGCGCCGATGCGATCCATCACCGCGGTCGACGGGTGCTGCTCCGAGCTCGGGACCATACGCGCCAGCCCGAGCGGGCCCGCGCGCGCGAGCGGGCTCACGAACGGCCACGCGTAGGCGGCGGCCTCACGCACGCCGATGGAGCGCCGGTCGCCCTGCACGAGCGGCATCACGGGGACGGGAAACAGCGCGCCGCGGAACGTCAGGTCGCTCACCACGGGCAGGTGCGAGAAGCGATGGAAGCCCTTCGAGCGGAACGGTCGTGCGGGCGCGAGCACGGCCGTGTTGCCCAGCACGAGCCCGTGCACGCGCTCCGGCCGGCGCGCCGCGGCGCCGGACGCGATGGGGCCGCCCCAGTCCTGGCCGACCGCGACGAAGCGCTCGACCCTGAGCTCGTCGAGGAGCGTCGCGACGTGGTCCACGTGCATCGCGAGCTGGTGATCGGACGCCCGGCGCGGCTTGGCGCTCGCCCCGAACCCCAGCAGATCGGGCGCGATCAGGCGCAGGCGCGCGCCCTCGAGCGCGCGGATCACCTTGCGCCAGAGGAAGCTCCACGTGGGGTTGCCATGGACCAGCACGACCGCGAGCGCGTCGCGCGGGCCGTGATCGACCGCCGTCATGCGCTGCCCGCGCACGAGGCCGCTCACGCGATCGTGCGGGAGCTCGCGGCGGAGCCACTCGGGCAGCGGGCGGGCGGGCTCGAACATCGCGCGAGGGTAGCTTGCGCTCGCGGCGCTCGCGAGGGAGCTTGTGGGGCGGTGCGCGCCCGTGCGGTCACGATGCTCTCCCTCGCGCTCCTCGGCGGCTGCACCCCGGGGCTCGAGCTCTCGGTCGACCTGCGCTCGGATCTGCGCGCGGGGGACGAGGTCGACGAGGCGGAGCTCGCGTGGGAGCGCGCGGGGGCGGTGCTCGGGCGGCGCACCGTCCCGCTCGCGCCGGGCGACGATCTGTTCGCCGGCCTCCGGCTCGCCGATCTCGACGGCCTCTCGCCGAGCGTCTACCGGGTGCGCGTCACCCTGCGCCGCGCGGGCGTCGACGTCGCCCAGCGCTCGACCGCGTTCCAGCTCGACCAGGACCTCGCGATCACCGTGGCGATCACGCGGACGTGCGGCGACGACGGCTGCGAGCCGCCCGCGTGCCTCGCGGCGAGCGACTGTGTACGAGAGCAAGCTTGCTTGCGGGCGGAGTGCGTGCACGGGCGCTGCTACGCGGTCCCCGACGACGCGCTGTGCGGTGGTGGGTGGTGCGACCCGGTGAGCGGGTGCGGCCCCGGCGTCGACGGCGGCGCGCCCGATCCCGACGCGGGCGGCGCCGACGGAGGACCGCCGGTCCCCGATGCGGGCGGTGCGTGCGCTTCCGTCGACTGCGCGATCCCCGCGTGCGCGGGCCAGCCGTGCGACGACGGCGACCCATGCACCCACACCGATCGCTGCGCCGGCGGCGCGTGCGCGGGGACCGCGATCAGCTGCACCTCCGACGACTGCGTGAGCCGCACCTGCGACGGCTCGAGCGCGTGCGCGGAGGTGCGCGCGGCCGACGGGACCGCGTGCACCGACGACGGGCAGGAGTGCACCGCCGACGTGTGCCGCGCGGGGAGCTGCGCCCACGAGCGCCGCGCGGACGGCTTCGCGCTCGGGGGCTTCCGGCGCTGCTGCGGGGGCGCAGCGGTCGACACCTCGACGAGTCGCAGCCACTGCGGGGCCTGCGGCCTGGCGTGCGCGGGCAGCTTTCCTTGCGTCATCCACACGGGGCAGCCGACGTGCGACTGCACCGCGAACAGCCAGTGCCAGGGCGGCGTGGGGTGGCTGTGCTCGACGACCTATGACCTCGTGTGCGCGTGCACCGGCGACGAGGGGTGCCCCGGGACCTCGCGCTGCATCGACCGCGTGGGCCCGAATTACTGCGAGTACTGAGGACCACGCGCCTCTCCTCGAGGCGGGGCGAAATCGCGCTGAAATCGGGTTTTCGTCGGGTCCGAGAAAAATTGCGGCGGCCCCGCGCCGGATCGGCTTAACATCCCGGGACCGCGGGAGAGGGATTCAGCATGAGTGACTTTGACGACGAGCCGAAGAAGACGCTGTCCGAGGGCGACATCGAGGAGGAGTCTCGCGAGTTCGGCCGCCGCAAGGCGCTGAGCTTCGCGGGCGTGACCGCGGTCTCGGCCGTGGCGTTGGCCACGGGCTGTGGCCGGCGGCGGGTCGTCCGCGTCCAGACCGGCGGCTACACGGACAACGACGGCGGACCCTGCGCGGACCCGGCGGGCGCCGGCCGCGGCAACAGCGGTATCACCGACTCCGACGGCGGCGCGTGTGCCGATCCGGCCGGGCGTGGTCGAGGAGGCCAGCGGGTCGTCCAGGTGCAGCAGGGCACCGGGATCACGGACTCGGACGGGGGGCCGTGCGCGGATCCCGCGGGCGGCGGCCGCGGCACGAGCGGTCTGACGGACTCGGACTCCGGCGCGTGCGCCGACCCGGCGGGTCGTGGCCGGACGGGCGGTGGCTACCGCGGCGGCGGGGTGCAGGTCCGCGTGCAGACCGGGATCACCGACAACGACGGCGGTCCGTGCGCGGATCCGGCCGGCGGCGGGCGCGGCTACAGTGGCCGCACCGACTCCGACGGCGGCGCGTGCTCCGATCCGCCGGGCCGCGGCCGGTACTGAGATCGTCGAGGGGCGGCGCCCGAGGCGCCCTGAGGGAGCGCGAACTCACGGCGCCTGCGAGCGCACATCGCCGAGCATCGCCCGATGCACGCCCCCGACGATCGCACCGCGCGCCTGGGCTTCGACCTCGACGAAGCGCAGCGCCTGGTCCGCGACACCGCGCGCGCGTTCGCCCGCGATCGACTGGCGCCGCGCGCCGCGGAGCGCGACCGGACCAAGGCCTATCCGCACGAGCTGATGCCCGAGCTGGCCGCGCTCGGGCTCCTCGCGATGAAGGTCGACCCCGACCACGGCGGCGGCGGCGCCGACAACGTGGGTTACGTGCTCGCGATGGAGGCGATCGCGGAGGCGTGCGCGTCGACCGCGGTGATCCTCGCCTCGAGCAACCTCGCGACGAAGATCCTCGGCGACTACTCGACCGAGGCGCAGCGCGAGCGCTGGCTCCGCCCGTACTGCGAGGGCGCGCTCGGCCCCGCGAGCTTCGCGCTGACCGAGCCCCACGCGGGGAGCGACGCCAAGGCGATCCGCACGCGTGCGACGAGGGACGGCGCGAGCTGGGTGATCGACGGCCAGAAGATGTGGATCACGAGCGGCGCGCACGCCGGCATCCACCTCGTGTTCGCCAAGTCCGACCCCGAGGCGGGCTCGCACGGGATCAGCGCGTTCATCGTGGAGCGCGGCACGCCGGGGCTCGAGGTCGGGCACGAGGAGGACAAGATGGGCCTGCGGTGCAGCGGGACGTGCGCGCTGCACTTCGAGGCGTGCCGGGTGCCCGCGGAGGCGCTCGTCGGCGATGCGGGGCGCGGGTACGCGATGGCCCTCCAGGCGCTCGGCGCCGGTCGCATCGGGATCGCGGCGCAGGCGATCGGGATCGGCGAGGCGGCCCTCGCCGCGGGCATCGACTACACGTGCGAGCGGCGTGCGTTCGGGCAACGGATCGCAGACTTCCAGAACACGCAGTTCGCCTTCGCGACCGCGCGGACGGACCTCGACGCGGCGTGGCTCCTCACGATGCGCGCCGCGAAGCTCCTCGATCGCGGCGAGCCGGCGCGCGCGGAGTCGAGCATGGCCAAGCTCCACGCCACCGAGGCGTGCGGGCGCGTCGTCGATGCGATGGTCCAGCTCCACGGCGGCTACGGCTACAGCCGCGAGTACCCGATCGAACGCCTCTACCGGGACGCGCGGGTGACGCGAATCTACGAGGGCGCCAACGAGATCCAGCGGCAGCTCATCGCGCGGATGATGCTGCGCGGGCGCCTCTCCTGAGCTCGCCGACCTAGGGATCTCCCCAGGTGCGCGCCTGGTTCGTGGCGTTCTTGCGGCGGAAGGCCTCCTCGAGGTCGATGTCGAGGCGGTT
>JAYRVK010001186.1:0-3197 GCA_041918555.1 Sandaracinaceae bacterium | reverse complement strand
TGCGCGGGTGCGTGTGCGAGTGCGCGCCGAGCGTCCAGCCGAGCTCGCGCAGCCGGCCGAGCTGATCCCAGTCGAGGAGCTCGTCCGAGGTCCCGACGAACGCGGTGGGGACGAACAGCGTGGCAGGCACCCCGAGGTCGGCCAGCGCGGGCGCCGCGTGCGCCAGCACCGAGGCGTGCGCGTCGTCGAACGAGACGGTGAAGCACGGCCCCTCGGGCGCGCCCTCGAGGTACTCGGTGAGGCGCGCGGCTCTCCGTCCGGCCGCGCGCTCGCCCTCGATCACGCGCGCGAGCTCCTCGACGGCGATCGTCATGCGCCGCGGCGAAGGGCCCGCGCTCGCGTAGTGGAAGTAGAGGTTGCGGACGTCGCTCACGCGCTCGCCGCTCCCGCCTCGAGGTAGCCCTCGGCCTGCAGGCCCCACATCCGCGCGTAGAGCCCGCCCTTCGCGAGGAGCTCCGCGTGCGTGCCCGTCTCCACGATCTTGCCCTCGTCGAGCACCACGATGCGGTCGGCCATCCGCACCGTGCTGAAGCGGTGCGTGATCAGGATCGCGGTCGCGCCCTGCTTGAGCTCCGCGAAGCGCTGAAAGATCTCGTGCTCGCCCTCGGCGTCGATCGAGGCGGTCGGCTCGTCGAGGATCAGGACCCGGCTCCGCCGCATGAAGGCGCGCGCGAGCGCCATGCGCTGCCACTGCCCGACGGAGAGCTGCTCGCCGCCGAACCAGCGGCCGAGCATCGAGTCGTAGCCGTTCGGCAGCGCCTCGATCAGCGCATCGGCGCCGGCCTGGCGCGCGGCCTCCTCGACCGCGGTCCGGTCCTCGAGCGCGGGGAGCCAGCCGATGCCCACGTTGTCGGCGGCGGTGAAGTGGTAGTGCACGAAGTCCTGGAACAGCACGCCGATGCGGCTCCGCAGCTCGCCCTTGTCGAGCGTCGAGAGGTCGTCGTCGCCGAGGAAGATCTTGCCGCGGTCGAGCGCGTAGAGCCCGACGAGCAGCTTGATGAGGGTGGTCTTGCCCGCGCCGTTCGGGCCGACGAGCGCGACCGTCGAGCCCGGCGCGATGTCGAGGTCGATTCCGTCGAGCGCGGGCCGATCCGAGCCCGGGTAGTCGAAGCCGACGCCCTCGAAGCGGATCCGCGGCCCCATCGCGTCCTTCGCGCCCGCGTCGTCCGGCCCGCGCAGCGCCACGTCGTCGTCCTCGATCGCGAGGTAGTCGAAGAGGTTCTGGATGTAGAGGTTGTCCTCGTAGGCGCCGGCGATGCTGCTCATCGCGCTTCGGAAGGCGTCTTGTCCTTGCCGGAACACGCCGAGGTACAGCGTCATCGAGCCGAGCGAGATCGCGCCGATGGCCGTCTGCCCCACGATCACCACGTAGATCGTGTAGAACACGCCCACGCTGATCATCCCGAGCGCGGTCACGGCGGCGCCGCGGCGGCGCGCGAACGCGCGGTCCTCGGCGTAGAAGCGCTCGTGCAGATCGCGGTGCCGCCCGAGGAGGAGCGGCCCCAGCGCGAAGAGCTTCACCTCCTTGACGTAGTAGTCGCTCGTCAAGAGCTGTTGCAGGTAGTAGGCGTGCCGCTCGTCCTGCGTTCGGCGCGCCTTGATCGCGTAGTGCTCGGCCGCGTAGCGGACCTCGGCGAGGAACGGGAGCCCCGCGAGGGTGAGCGCGAGGACGGCCCAGCCGCTGAACTGCGCGAGGAGCGCGGCGAAGCCGACGAGGGTGACCACGTTGCGGCCGAGGCGCAGCCCGTTGGTGATCATCTCGAGCGGCCGCCAGCTCGACTCCTTCCGCGCGCGCTCGAGCACGTCCATGAACTGCGGGTCCTCGAAGTGCTTCACCCCGAGCCGCAGCGCCTTCTCGAAGATCACGACGTCGACGTGGAGGGCGAGCCGCGCGCGCAGGAGCTGCTGCACGTAGCCGAGGTACTGCCCGCTCCCGTGCGCGGCGAGGATGAGCGCGAGCTCGACCGCGACCCAGAAGAGCGTCGGCCCGAGCGGGTGCTGCGGGGCGGCCATCGCGGCGACGACCGCGTCGACGATCTCCTTGCCGACCCACGCGATGGCGACGGGCAGGAGCGCGTTGACGATCGACACGAGCACGTAGCGCGCGGTGAGCCCGCGCTCGACGCGCAGCGCGAGGCCGACCGCGCGATGCACGTTGTCGACGAGCAGGCGCACCTGCGCGAGCGTGCTCTTCGGCGGCGGCGGCCGGCTCTTCATCGCGGGGGAGTTGAGCCCGCCGCGCCGCACCTCGCAAGGCCCGCGCGGAGTGAGATAGCCTCGAGAGGTGCGAGCGGGACGGTCGTGGCTCCTCGGCGCGCTCGTGCTCGCGAGCTGCGACGCGGGCCGTGTCGATCTCGTGGTGGAGCTCCGCACCGCCCTGGTCCCGTTCGACGGCGCGCTCGGCGGCGAGCTCCGCCTGGAGGCCGCGGACATCGAGATCGCGGGGACGATCGACGCGACGGGCCGCGGCGCGGCGGGCGGCGACGGCGGACGCGGGCAGCGCAGCAACAAACCTTATTGCGGGGGCGATGGCGAGGCCGGCGAGGTCGGCGGGGGCCCGTTCGGCGGCGCCGCAGGAGGTGCGGGCCGCGGCCACGGCGGTGATCACTCCGACGACTCCGGGTGTCGCTACGCAGACGGTGGCGATGCAGCGCCCGGGGGCGCGGGCGGGTACGCGGCGCCGGGCGCGAACGGCGACGCCAGCGGGGACGACGAGGTCTGGATCGGCTCGGGCGGCGGAGGTGGCGGCGGCGGTGGCGCGGGCTCGCGCTACGGCTCCAACAACAACTACCCCGCGGGCACCGGCGGCGGCGGCGGCGCGGGTGGACGCGGCGGCGGCTCGCTCCGGCTCGAGGCGCGCGGCGCGCTGCGGGTCACCGGCGCGATCGTCGCGCGCGGGACCGCCGACGGCGGAGATGGCGCCGGGGGCGGCGGGACCTCGGGCTGCGAGCGTTACCAGGATCCCGCGGGAGGCGCCGGCGGCGACTCGAGCGCGACCGGCGCGGGCGCGCGTGGCCCGGGCCGATGCAACGACCTCTCGAGCTGCGGGGATGGAACGGCGAGGACGTGCGGCGGAGACGGTGGCGCGGGCGGCGCGGGTGCGGGCGGGGGAGTCCTCCTCAGGGCCCTCGACGTCGAGCTCGGGTCGGGCGTGGTCGACCTCCGCGGCGGTCGCGACGAGAGCAACGGCGGCACCC
>JAYRVK010001185.1:0-1600 GCA_041918555.1 Sandaracinaceae bacterium | reverse complement strand
TCCCATGACCCGCCCCGTGGCGGAGTCGCGCGCGGACCTGATGGACGCCGAGCTCGCGCGCCTCGCCGACGAGGCGAGGGCGCTCGAGCGCGAGTGGCGCCGCATCCCGTTCCTGTTCGCGTTCGGCCTCCTCGCCGCGCCCGCGCTCTTCATCTGGGGCCCGCTCGCCGCGCTCTACACGCTCCTCTTCACGCCCTGCCTCGTCGGCACCGCCGCGTACCTCGTCGGCGTGCGCCGCCGCGAGAACCGCGACCTCCACGAGGAGCTGAAGCACGAGCGCGCCCTCCTCGACGCCGGCGCGTGATCGGGGCGATGCTCTCGCGCGTGCGGTCCCCTCTCGCGCTCGCGATCCTCTGCATGGTCTGCGCCTGCGATCCGAGCGAGGTGATGGACGCGGGGACCGACGCGGGGCCCTTCGACGCCGGCCCGCCGCCGCCGCGCGACGCGGGCGACCCGAGCCGCTTCGTCGATCCGAGCGCCTACGAGTACGACTGGACGTGCACGGGCGAGATCGCGCCGACGCTCGAGGTCCCCGCCGCACCGCCGCCGGTCGAGGACTGCGCCGCGGGCGTGTGGCCGGACCTCGACGAGCTCGCGGTCGTGTGCCCCACCGTGACCGACGCGACCCGGACCGACCCGGTCAGCGGCCGTACGCTCCCCGCGGCCGACGCGCGCGGGCTCCCGCTCGACCTCCCCGTCAGCGAGGCCGGCTCGTTCCTCCCCGCCGAGCTCCCGATGAGCTGGCCCGCGACGCTTCGGATCGTCGTGTGGAACACCGAGTACACGCGCAACCTCGACGCGCAGCTCGAGACGCTCACCACGCACCCCGAGCTGCGCACCGCCGACCTCTACCTGCTCAGCGAGGTCGACCGGTGCAGCGCGCGCAACGGGACGCGCCGCGCGGCGCGCCTGCTCGCCGAGCGAATCGGCGGCGCGTACCTCTACGGCATCGAGTTCGTCGAGCTCTCGATCGAGCGCACGCTCGGCGGCGACACCGGCCAGGCCATCGTCGCGCGCCGCCCGCTCACGGGGGCGCGCCTCACCTGCCACAGCGCGCACTTCGACTGGTTCGCCTCGCCGAGCGAGCCGCGCCTGGGCTCGCGTGTCGCATTGCACGCGGACTTGCCCCTCGGCGACGCGTTCGCCCGCGTGTTCGCGATCCACCTCGAGAGCAACGATCTGTTCGGCGAGCTCCGCGCGGTGCAGAGCAAGGAGCTCCTCGACGCCGCACAGGCCACGGCGTGCGACCGCCCGACGGTGATCGCGGGCGACTTCAACGCGTGGTACGCGACCGCGCCCGAGCTCTCGGTGCTGCGCAACGAGGGGTTCGTCGACGCGATGGACCAGCTCGGCGACACGGGCGGTACGCACGACAGCGGGCGGCGCCTCGACTACGCCTGGGTCCGCGGCCTGCGCGTCGTGGGCGGCGCGGTGCTGCGCGAGATCGACACCTCGGACCACGCGCCGATGTGGATCGACGTCGAGCTCTGAAGGACCGTCGATTAATCGCGTCGGCGATGGATCGCGGACGGAGTGAGGTGCGCCTCCGAAGCCCCGCTGCGCGGGTCTTCTGCGGCGGCTCCGCGAGCCCGCTGCGCGG
>JAYRVK010001184.1:0-1980 GCA_041918555.1 Sandaracinaceae bacterium | reverse complement strand
GCCCCGCGGCCTTCGCCGCCGCCGATCCTGCGGCGTGCGAGGACTGGCCGGGCCTCGAGGCGTGCCTGTGCCCCTGCAACGGCATGGCGCCCGCGATGTTCGAGGTGTGCGCGGGCGCGTGCATGCGCACGCACTGCCCGTTCGACGGCGGGATGTGAGCCGCGCGCGTGGTCCTGGCGCACACGCGTGAAGCCGCGGCACGCGCGCGAGCGCGCGTGCCCGGCGGCGGCGCGCGCACGGCTCTTGCGGGGCGGGTCGAGCATGAGCTCCCGCCACTGCCTCGCTGCGCTCCTCGCGCTGGTCCTCGGCGCGTGCACGCCGTTCTCGCTGAGCCCGCCCGCGCGGGTCCTCCCGCTCGAGAGCGCCGACACGATCGCCGAGGGCGCCGTCGCGATCGGCGCGAGCGGCGCGGTCCACGACGCGGTCCGACACACGAGCGGGTCGGCCAGCCTCGACGTCGCGTACGCGCCGATCGACGGCCTCGAGCTCTCGGCCGAGGCCACCTACGCGCACGTCGACTACCGCGACGAGCGCGCGCCGTACCTCGGCGCGGGCCGGCTCGGCCTGAAGGTCGCGCCAGTCCCACACTTCGCGCTCGTCGCGGGGGTCGGCGCGGGCGCGGGCGCGCACGGCGCGTTCGTGTCGCCGGACGTGGGCGTGATCGGCGCGTACGAGAACCCGTACCTCGTGCCGTGGACCGCGGTGCGCGGCCTCGCGAGCGTCCCCGTCGGGCCGAGCACGATCACCGTGAGCCAGGACGACGACGGGAACGGCACCCTGCGGTTCTTCGATCTGGTGCCGCCGAACACCGTCGGCTGGCAGCTCTCGACCGGAGTGCGCCTCCCGCTGACGATGGACGAGCGCGCGCGCCTCGATCTCCTGGCGGGCGTCGGGCTCACGAGCCTCTACGCGATCGACGGCTCCGGGAACGAGCACATGTTCTTGACGGGCGGGATCGCGGCCCGCTTGGTGATCGGGCCCTGAGGCTCACGGCTCGGGCGCGTGCTTCTTGGCGAGCGCGACGAACTCCGCGAGGGTCGGGAGCGGGGGCAGCCCGCGCGCGCCCGCCGACGCGCCGCTGACGCGCGGGCTCGGCGACTGGCGCGAGCGCCGCTCCTTGCGGAGCTGGACCTCGAGCGCGCGCGCCTCGGCGTGGTCGGGGTCGAGCTCGAGCACCTCGCGGAGGCAGCGCTTGGCCCCGCCCGCGAAGCCCGTCGCGACGTAGAGCCGCGCGAGCTCCATGTACGCGGGGATCTCGTCGGGATCGGCAGGCCCCGCCGAGACGAAGCCGGCGAGGAAGCGGTCGACGTCGAAGCTCAGCCGGCCGAGCTCGCCGGCGAGCGCGACGACCTCGAAGCACGCCTTGCGATACCCCGGCCCCGTGGTCTCGACGCGCATCAGCTCGGTGAGCGCGTCCGCGGGCCGGCCGAGCTGGCGCAGACACGCGCCGGCCTGGGCGTGGAGCCCGAGCTCCTCGAACCACGCGAGCGCGCGGCCGATCTGGCCGGCGTCGCGCGCGACGCGCGCGGCCGCGCCCTTACGGCCCGCGGAGAGGTGGTCTTGGATCGAGCGCTCGACCGCGTCGCCGTCCGCGTCGCGCCAGCCCGCGGCGCGGCTCGACGAGCGGTCCGTGATCGCCTCGCCGGACGGACCCAGCGCCGGGGCAGGAGTGGCGCGCGGCGCCTCGACGGGCGTCACCCTCGGCGCGCGGAACGCCCCGCTCTCGAGCCCGAGCGCCTTCTCCGCGGCGGCCGGGAGCCGAGGAGGCGCGCCGACGATCACGGGGACCGCGGCCTGGTCGGCGGGCGGCTCGAGCGCCTTGCGGGTCGCCTCGGAGGCGCGCGACGTCCGCGCGGACGCGGCCGTGGCCGTCGGCGCGCTCGAGCCCGGGGCGGGCGCGCTGGAGCTGGGGGCGCTCGGCGGGCGGAACGAGCCCGAGCCGCCGCTCGGCGGGCGGAACGAGCCCGAGCCGCCGCTCGG
>JAYRVK010001183.1:0-2208 GCA_041918555.1 Sandaracinaceae bacterium | reverse complement strand
GCCCTCCACGCTGTTCAACATCGCCACCACGCTCATCCGGCTGGGCCGCGCGCGCGAGGCCATCGCGACCATCGAGGCGTTCGAGCGCATCGCGGACCCGCGGCGCGACGCGCGCCTCCTCGCCGACGCCGCGACCATCCGTCGAGATGCGCAAGCCTCGTTGCGCAACGTCACGCTGCGCGTGGACCCGCCCGACGCGACCGTCGAGATCGACGGTGAGGTGATCGCGGGCGAGGGCGCCGAGCGCGCCGCGACGCTCGACCCCGGCGGGCACGCGGTGGTGGTGCGCGCAGAGGGTCACGCCGAGGCGCGCTTCGACCTCGCGCCCGGCGAGGACGCGCGGGAGGTCGTGCTCCGGCCGCTCGACGCGACGCTCCGCGTGGTGCCGTCGGTGGCGAGCGCGGCCGTGCGCGTCGACGGGACCGAGCGCGGGACGGGGACGCTGGAGCTCGCGCTCGCGCCGGGCGCCCACGAGCTCGCGATCACCGCGGACGGCCACGTCGCGTTCGCGCGCACGGTGGAGCTCGGCCCCGGCGAGTCGCTCACGGTCGACGCGGCCCTCGAGCCCGTGCCCGAGGGCGACGTGCTCGCGAGCCCGCTGTTCTGGGGCCTGGCCGGGGGCGGCGTGGCGCTCCTGACCGGCGTGGCGATCGTCCTCGGGGTCGTGTTCGGGAGCTCGACCGATCCGGTGTACGGCGGGACCAGCAACACCGTGCTCGTGCCGCTCCTCGAGGTCGCGCTGCCGTAGGGCCGGCCGCTCCTCAGCGGAGCCGCGCCAGGATCTCCTCGTGCTCCGGGAAGCGACCTTCGGTGTTGCGCTTGTCCCAGATCACGCGGCCGTCGACGTCCACGAGGAAGTCACCGCGCCCGCCCTCGACGAGCTCCACGCTCGCGCCCGAGATGCCCGACTCGATCGCGGCAGCCAGCCTGGCCGCCCGGGGTCGGTAGCTTCACATCACGCAGAAGTTGATCCGGACGTGCATGCCTCCTTCCTGGAGGCTCGGGCGGCGACGCGCAAGCCCCGCCGACGAGCCCCACGCCCGACGCGTCACGCGCACGGAAGCTCGCCTCCCTCCGGCCGGCTCACCACTCGACGACGCCCGGGATCCTCCGGCCCGAGCGCGGCTCGGGAGGATCGTACGTTTTCTCGTCTACCTCGGTCACCGCGGTCGGGGCCCCCCGTCGACCCGTGCGGCCCGACCGCGGCGGCTCGGGGTCCGCGGCGGGCTCGGGCACCGCGACGGGCTCGGGCACGGGCTCGACGACCGGCTCGGGCTCGGGCCTGGGGGCGGGCGCGGGCGCGGGCGCGGGCGCGACGCGCACCGCGTCGGTCGGCCGCGGCGTCGGCGTCGGCGGGTCGTCGCGGAGCACCGCCCACGCGACGAGGCCGACGAGCGGGATCGCGAGCGCGGCGAGCGCCCACGGCCAGCGCGGCCGCGCCACCGTCGCCGGGAGCGCGGTCTCGACGACGGAGCGGGGGGAGGGCTCGAGCTCGAGCGGGGTCGCGGGCGCGGGCGCGGGCGCGCGCGCGGGCGGAGCCGGCTCGGGCGCCTCCTCGACCCTCGCCGCGGGCCGCGCGGCGGCGGTGGCGCTGCGGCTGTCGAAGCCGCCCATCACCCGCGTCGCGCGCGGATCGTCCGCGGGCGGGGGAGCCGAGGTGAGGGGGCCCGCGAGCGACTCGCGCGCGCGGGGCAAGCTCAGCCCGGCCGTGTCCGCCGCCTCGCGGAGCGCCTCGGTGAAGCTCGCCATCGACGAGTACCGCTTCGCCGGCGTCTTGCGCATCGCCCGCGTGATCACCCGGACGAGCGGCTCGGGCACGTCGGGCGCGACCTCGGCGAGGCTCGGCGGCTCCTCGGTGATGACCTTGATCATCACGAGCGTGGGCGCGTCGGCGTCGAACGGGAGCTCCCCGGACAGGCAGTGGTAGGCGATGACGCCCATCGCCCAGATGTCGGCGGTCGCGGTCTGGTCCGACGCGCCCCGGGCCTGCTCCGGCGACATGTAGTGCGGCGTGCCCATCACCGAGCCGGTGCGCGTCGCGAAGGAGCCCGAGGAGTCGGCGAGCTTCGCGATCCCGAAGTCGAGGAGGGTCGGCTTGATCTGGCCGCTGTGCTGGAGCGCGAGGAAGATGTTGTCGGGCTTGAGGTCCCGGTGGACGATCCCCGTCTCGTGCGCGACGGCGAGCGCGTCCATCACCGGGAGGAGGAT
>JAYRVK010001182.1:0-3308 GCA_041918555.1 Sandaracinaceae bacterium | reverse complement strand
GGTCCGGCTCGCGCGTCCGCGCAGCGGGCGCGCTCCCTTCTCGCTCTCCTCGCCTTCCGATCTCTCGGCGCTGTTCGCGTCCGCGCAGCGGACGCACTCTCCTCGCCTCCCGCTCTCCTCGCCTCCCGGCGGTTCGAAGCGAGCCCCCGATCGATCCCCTCCGAATCGTGCTCGCACATCCCATCGGAGGCATCCTCGCCTCATGTGTCTTCGCCGCAGATTGAGTCGGGCCCTGCGCGATCGCGCGCTCCGATGTGAAGAACGCACGGCGCGTTGACGCGTCCCGCGGACGCTCACGGATCGGCGAGGACCGCGCCCGGATCGGAGGGGGGCGGCGGCTCCGTCGGCGGCGGCGGCGCCGCGTCCTGGGCGGGAAGCGACTGCGCGCGTGGATGCGCGGCATCTCCGACGGGCGGGGGAGGGGGCAGCCCGCCGTCGATCGCGCCGATCGCGCCGAGGCATGCGCGCACCGCCTCGAGCTCCTCGTCGAGCCGACGCGGGGAGATGGGCGGTTGCCCTCGCGGTCGGCGGGGTTCCCAGGCGCCCTCGTCGGTGCTTCATTGGGATCGTCATGACGCGCGCCCTCCTCCTGCTCGCGCTGCTCGCGACGGCCTGCGAGCCCGCGCCGGCCGGCGGCCGCCCGTCCGAGCCGCTCAGCGGCACCGTGGCGGGAGGGCGCCGCATGCTGCTCGGCGTGCTCGCGTCGAACGGCACGATCCACTGGGCCGGGCCCACCCGCGAGGACGGTTCCTTCGCGATCGAGGTGGTGGCGCCGCCGCGGCTCGTGTCGCTCGTGGCCGTCGATCCCAGCGATCCCCGGCGCATGTTCCTGGCGCGCGTGGAGCTCGATGGCCCGACGGGATCCTCGTCGATGGGGCTCGTCGGGGCGCGGCGCGAGGCGCTGTCCGTCCCCGTCGACGTGGACGCGCAGACCTCCGCGGACTACGTGGTGCGCCAGGCGACGGGCACACTGGACGACCCGGGACCGCTCCTCCCAGACCCCGCCGCCGCCGCGAGCGCCATCGCCGCCGGATGGGACGACAGCGCACTCTGCGAGGGACGCCTGCGCGACGACGGCGCCCTCGCGGAGCTCGCGATGGTCCGGGCCGGCAGCCTCGAGGCGCGCTTCGACGCCCACGCGATGGGGAGCGGGTCGCTCGAGGAGCGCCTCGCCGCGGCGGCCCACGACATCTCGTCCAGCGTCACGAGCTCCAACCAGCTCTCCGGACTGGCGCAGGGCGCGATCGTGCTGACGCTCGCCAACACCCTCGCGGTGCGCGCGGAGGTCAACGCGATCACGGGCTTCGAGGGCGGGGGCTTCCTGCCCGTCGAGGATCCGCGCGATGCGCTCGATCGGCAGGACCTCGGGAACGCGGCGCTCCTGATCCTCGGCGGCGGCGCCGGGAACTGCCGCGAGAAGGGGATCGCCGGCGCGTTCGCCGCGACGCGCTTCCCGGAGCTGCGCCAGGTCGCGATCGTGGCGGTCCGGCAGAGCGGCCGCGTCAACGACCACGCCGTCGCGGTGGGCTGCACCGGCGATCCGGGCGTGTGGTCCCTCGGCGCGTGGGGAGGGGCGGCGGAGGGCGTCGTGCCCCCCGAGGCCTTCACGGCCGGCTGCTACGTGATCGACCCCTGGACCGACAGGGTGGGCCCGCTCACCCCGGAGTACGTCGCGGCGGACGGCTGGCAGGAGACGTTCGACGTCCTGCCGATCGATCTCGGCGCGCCGACCACGCCGCGCACGCCGCCCGCCGAGCCCTTCGGCACCTGCGTACCCGGCGAGCCCGAGGACCCGTGCGCTCCGTTCGTGCTCGAGGACGAGCCCCTCGTCGCGGCGCCCCCCGAGGCGACGCACTGCACCTTCACGAGCGCGTTCCCGAACCCCTTCCAATTCGACACGATCACGTACTGCTACGCGGCGTACGGGCCCGGCCGCACCTGGATCTACGACAACTGCACCTCGCCAGGGGTCCTCGGGGAGGGGAGCTGCCCGGCCGCCGCGGGCGCATGCCGCGATCCCTCGCAGCGCATCGGGAGCGGCGGCCTCAGCCTCGAGGCGTGGAACGACTTCCGCAGCGACGAGGGCCTCGCCCGCGCGGAGGCCGACTGCGAGGAGGCCGGGCACGTGTGGATCGCGCCGTGGATCCCCGATCTCTGAGGCAGCGCGATACGATCGCACGATGTCTTGACACGCTCGCGGCGCCCCCTCGCGGCGGGGTAGGCTCGCGCCATGCGCCCCCTCCTCGTCGCGCTCTGCCTCGTCGCCTGCTCCGACCCCCCCCCGCCGCCACGCCCGGAGGTGCGGCCCGAGCCCGCGCCCGCGCCGGTCGAGGTGCCCGAGGACCCGCCGCCGCCGGTCGCGGAAGAGGCGGCGCCCGCCGTGCTCGAGCTGCCCGAGACGATCCCGGAGCCCGCGCCGCTCGCGACGACCCGCGGCGCCGAGGCGCACTTGGACGAGGGCGAGATCGCGTGGCCGGTGATCGCGCACCCGAGCCCCGAGGTGCGCGAGGTGCTCACCGGCACGCTGCGCGGAGTCGCCCGCGAGCTGGGCGTCCTCGCCGGCTATCAGGGCGCGGAGTGCGAGGCGCACCTCGCGCACGAGGCGCTCGTCAGCGCGACGTGCGCGGGGTCGTACGACACGCGCGGCGGGATCGGCGTCATGACGGCGGAGGTCCACCTCGCGATCGCGGAGGGCCGCGTGCGCCCGATCGCGTTCGCCGACGCGTTCCTGCCCGACGCGGATCCCCGCGCGATGATCGAGGAGCGCTGCCGCGCAGAGCTCGCGCGCCTCGAGGCGGAGGTCGAGGATCGGTCCGATCGCTGGGAGGTCGAGGCCGAGCGGTTCTGGTGCACCTCGCCGCGGTTCGGCCTGGGCCCGCGCGGCGTCGTCGCCACCTACGCGAACCCCATGAACGGACAGCCGCGCCGCGAGGAGGTCCCGTGGGCCGAGCTCCGCGAGCGCCTCCGCGCCGACGGTCCGCTCGCCCCCGTGCTCGCCGGCCGCCCCGCGCAGTGGGCCGTCGTGTCGGACGAGAACGCCACCGGCTACGCGGTGACCGAGTTCGGGACCGAGGGCGCGCTCGTGCGCCGCTGGATGGACGCAACGTCGCTGAACGACGCAAACCTCGTGGTCGACGACTTCGGCGGCGGGCTCGCGCGCATCGCCTTCCCGGAGCGCGACGAGGAGGCCGCGCGTCGGATCGCGCGGGCCCTCGGCGCCGAGGCCGAGCCGATCCGCGTCGGCGCGGGCGCGGGGCGCCTCGGGCAGCTCGTCTGGGGTCGGAACATGCAGGTCGGCGCCGCGGAGC
>JAYRVK010001181.1:0-3077 GCA_041918555.1 Sandaracinaceae bacterium | reverse complement strand
GGCTCGCCGGCTGGCGCGCGTCCGCGGGACAGCCCGTCCCGCCCGCGCAGAAGTCCGCCACGTCGCAGTCCCCCGCCGACGCGCGGCACTCGTGGCTCGACGGCTGGTGCGCGTCCGCCGGGCACGCCGCGCTCGACCCCGTGCACGTCTCCGCCACGTCGCACACGCCGCCCGAACCGCGGCACTCGTGGCTCGACGGCTGGAAGGTGCAAGACGCCGTGCAGCATGCACCTCCGTCGCACGCCTCGCTCCCTTCGACGACGCCATCGCCACACGTCGTCGCGTCGTCGGTCCAGAGCTCGGCGGTGGAGAGGCCATCCCAGCCGCCGGCGACGAGGACCTGGCCGCCGATCAGGGCGCTCGCCACGTGGGTGTAGCGGCCGCGGACCATGGTGCCGCCCGCGGTCCAGAGGCCCGTGGACGGTTGGAAGACGATGGTCGACGCGAGCGCGGCGGCCCCGCCCCAGCCCCCCGAGACGAGCACCCGCCCGCCGCTGAGCCCCGTCGCGGCGTGGTAGTAGCGCGCCGCGGGCATGGCGGCCGCGGGCGTCCACGTGTTCGCGCTCGGATCGTAGATCTCGGCCGACGACAGCGCCGTCGCACCGCCGCTGTCGCCACCGACGACGAGGACTCGGCCGCCGGAGATGCGGGTCGCGCTGTGGTGGTGCCGCGCCGTGCCCATGGACCCCGCGGAGCTCCACGTGCCATCGGCCGGATCGTAGAGCTCGGCCGACGCGAGGACCCCCGACGCGCCGAGCCCGCCGGCCACGAGGACGCGGCCATCGGCGAGGCGCGTCGCGGAGTGGATGCGGCGCGCGGTGGCCATGCTGCCCGTGTCGGCCCAGGTGTCGGTGCTCGGATCGTAGAGCGCGGCGGTCGCGACGGGCGCGCCGCTGAACCCGCCCGCGACGAGGACCCGCCCGCCGGAGACGAGGCTCGCGGTGTGGAAGGAGCGCGCCACGCTCATCGGCGCGGCGGCGCTCCACGCGTTCGTGCTCGGGTCGTAGACGTCGACGCTCGAGACGACGAAGCTGCCGTTGGAGCCGCCGATGGCGAGCACGCGCCCGTCGCCGAGCCGCGTGGTCGCGAAGGCGCTCCGGACCGTGCTCATCGAGCCCGCGCTCGACCAGGTCCCCGCGGTCGGGTCGTAGCGCTCCGCGGTCGCGAGGCGGACGCCGGACCCGTTCATGCCGCCCACCACGAGGACGCTCCCGTCGTCGAGCTGCGCCGCGCCGTGGCCCTGCAGGAACTCGTTGTGCTGCGTGCTCATCGACCCCGTCGCGGCCCAGCTCGGGTCCACCAGCACCGCCGCGCCGCCCGCGTCGACGAGGAGCGCGATCGCGTCGCCCTCGACCCGCAGCCGCGGCGCGACCGGCTCGCCCGCGCGCGTCCACGCGGCGGCCGCGCGCACGTGGACGAGCGGCGCGCCGTCCTCGCCGAGCACGAGCACGCCGCCGGTCTCGGGCACCACGCGCAGCGCGTGCCCCTCGACCCGCCAGCGCGCGACCACGCGGTCCGCGTACGCGAGCCCCTCGCCCAGCTCGAGCCACTCCTCGAAGCCCTGCCCGCCCGCGCCCTCGGTCCAGTAGCTCCGCCCGCCCTCGCGCGCGTAGCTCACCGTCCCCTCGACGCGCTCGCTCGGCCCCCGCGCGCCCTCTTCGACGACGCGCAGCGCCGGCCGATCGCCGAAGCGCAGCTCGAGCGCGTCGCGCGCGTCCGCCGGCACGAACAGCCGATCGGGCGTGACCGGCGCGGGCGCCGGCCTGGGCACCTCCGGCAGCTCGTCGGGGGACCGCGCCGCGAGCGGCGCCTCGGCCACGGGCTCGACCGCCCGCGTGAGGACGAGCCCGCCCTCTTCGGCCGTGATGTCCGGCGCCCCCTCGAGCACCGCGGCCGCGCGCGGCCCGTAGCTCGCGCGGAGCTCCGCTCCCCGATCCGTCGCCCCCACCGCCGGGCTCGGCGGCTCCTCCGCGAGCGCACAGCCTCCCACGAACGACGCCCACGCGCAGAACGCCCACCGAGCCGTCATCGGACCCCCAAGTCGGGGCGCAGCGTACCACCGAAGCTCCCCGAACGGGGAGGGGTGCTCCGCGCCCGCGAGCCTGTGAACTCCACTCGAGTTGCTCAGCGCACGAGCGGCTCGGTTCGCGTCCATCGCAAGTTTCATTGCACCGCACTTCGTGCGCGTCGGCCCACGCGCGCGGCGCCCGTCTGCCTCGACCTCACGCCAGGGGAGCGCTCTGCGCGGCCGCCTCGCCCGCCGCGCAGCTCGAGCCGCTGCCTCGGACTCGACGCTCCGCCGTCGGAGCGCGAGCCGCGCGCGCGCGCGAAGGCGCGCACGGGCCCGACCTCGTCTGACGCCGAAGCTCCAGCCCACGCAGCGAGGGGAGGCAGCGGCGGGCACCTACGGAGGCGCGCGTGTCGGGCACGCGCCGGAGGCGCAGAGGCGGCGTCCTCGACTATCATGCCTCGCATGGGCGAGACGGTCACCGAGCGCTACCTCCTCGACGAAGCCCTGGGCGATGGACCCGTCGGGACCTCCTGGCGCGGCCGTGAGCGCGGCGCGAGCGGCTTCACGCGCGCCGTGATCGTCGTGCGGCTCCACCGCGCGCTCGCCGCGAGCGATCCGTTCGTCTCGACGCTGATGGCGCAGGCCATGGCGCTGATGGACGGGCCGCACCCCAACGTCGAGGGCGTGCACGATCTCGTGCGCGCGGGCGAGGAGGCCTACCTCGTGCTCGACCCGATCGACGGGCCGTCGCTGCGCGCGTGGGTCGAGGCCTACCAGGCCGGCTCGCAGCCCGCGCCGTGGGTCCAGCTCTTCGCGATCGCGGTGGAGGTGCTCAAGGGGCTCCACGCCCTGCATGGGCGCGCGCGCCCGCTCGCGCACGGCGGGATCGACGCGACGAGCATCCGCCTCGATCGATCGGGCGTCCCGATCCTCACGCGGTTCGGCGTCGCCGCGGCCTGCGAGGCGGGCGGCGGGGGGGGCGGCGGCCCGCGGGGGCGCGCCCCCCACGGCGCGGGGCGGCCCGCCCCCGCCGTGGTGGCGCGGGGGGGCCAACGCGGCACGGTCG